>CAYFEZ010000055.1:0-7893 GCA_964342215.1 uncultured Dehalococcoidales bacterium
GGAGTTTTAGCTGGTTACCCAGTTGTCGATATAAAGACAACTGTCTATGATGGTGGTTTTCACCCTGTTGATTCTTCAGAGATATGCTTCAAAATTGCTGGTGCAGGGGCATTAAGGAAAGGATTGTCTGAGGGGCAACCCATTCTGCTCGAACCGATAATGGACATCAGTGTTTCCGTCCCCGGGGATTTCACCGGTGACATTATTGGTGACTTAAATGTTAAGCGAGCCCGAGTGCAAGGTATGAATCCGGAAGGTGACATTAATGTTATTGAGGCCCAAGTCCCCCTTGCGGAGATTCAACGCTACGCTATAGACCTGAAGTCAATGACTCAGGGTAGGGGTAGCTATACCGTAGAGTTTAGTCACTATGAGGAAACACCACCTCAGATTGTTCAGAAAATTGTTGCCGCAAAGCAAACCCAGAAGGCTTAGACTACGACCTAAGAAGCTTTAAATTCTCATATCTAGTTGGCTCTTATTTCTTGCCTCATAAATAACACGTAACTGATGGCGAAGCAGACGACGGTTAGAGCTATTAAACCGGTGAGCTGAGGCCAGATGAGGAGCATGCTCTGGCCCATGGATAAGGGATTGGGTATCATAAAGTTTGCACTTTCACCTACTGTTAGTAGTCCGGCACCTCTCCATTGAGGGTGGAGTAGTACTAAAGTAGCCTCTTCGAACAAGTGATTAGGGGAAAACCGCAGTAACATTAGGAACGTGTCCATAGACCTGGCTACTGCTGGGACTATCATACGGGTATAAAAACCAAAGAATAGCCATATAGCTATCGAGATTAACAGTGAGGTAGATACTCTGCGAAACAAGACTGAGAAAAGTATAGCTAAAGCCATCCAGAAGGCTCCATAAAAAACGGTAAAGATGAGATAGATGAACAAGCGAAACACTTCTTCAGAGTTTGGCGGCACGCCGATAAGCCACAGACCCGCTCCAGCAATTACCAACACAGTAATCACTACCATTACAGACAGGATAAACAACCCGGCCAAGAATTTGGCGTTGATGATGTTGTCCCTGAAGATAGGTTGAGCCATGAGCCTACTCATAGTACCGCTGGAGCGCTCGCCGTTTATGGTATCAAAGCCTAGGATTATACCAATTATGGGAACAAAAAATATGGCCATAAAGGTAATGAAACTAAACATGCCAGCAATCCCCTCCGGTTGGGTGGTGAAAAGCTTGAGGAAAACAAATGCTGTGTCGTTTGGGGAATTCCCTCGGATGTGTTGTAAGTCAAACCAAATCGTCGACACACATACCAGTAAAGCTAGGATAAGTAATACCACAAATCTTATGCTGGTAAAATAATCGGTAACTTCTTTGCGAAAGATAGTTTTCATATACCTAATTAACTTTCATGGAAGTATTTCATGTATATTTCGTCTAGCGTGAATTCCTGTATCTTCATTTCGACCAGCGGAATGTCACTCTGTACCACTTTCTTGGCGATTTGCGAGCGCAGGTCGGAATCAGCGCTTATTATTAACTTATTGCCTTCACTTTCCACTTTCACTACTCCACTAACTTCCTTAACGAGGTCCACCAGTTGGGCGGCCTGTTCAGCGATTTCCACCTCTATTCTATAGCGGCTACCAGCTAAAGCCTCTCTCCCCAATTCATCTATAGAACCCTGGACTACCATCTTACCTTTAGCTAATATCCCGATGCTGTGGCACACCCGCTGCACTTCATGAAGTCGGTGAGAACTCATAATTACGGTTGTCCCCTGTTGAGACAAGCCGGCAAGCAGGTCTAGGATTTGTCTAATTCCTTCGGGGTCCAGCCCCGCCGTAGGTTCGTCAAAAATGGCTACCTTGGGGTTTTTAATCAATACATCAGCTACTCCCAATCGCTGCCGCATTCCTCGGGAGAACTTACCCACTGTCATATCAGCCGCCTCACTAATGCCTACTGCATCCAGTAGCTGATCAATACGGTGTTGAGAATCAGCGTAGTTGATTTTGTTGAGTTGAGCAATAAAATCCAAGTTTTCCCGGGCAGTAAGATTGTCATAGAATCCCACCTTTTCTGGCATATACCCGGCCAGATTCTTCACCTTAAATGGTTCTCTTGTTGGGTTAAACCCACCTACCAGAGCGGTTCCGGAACTGGGCTCAGTTAGGCCCAGCAGCATGAGAATAGTAGTGGTCTTACCAGCGCCATTGGGGCCAAGTAAGCCGAACACCTCATTCTCATTTACTTGGAGGTTAAGGTGGTCGACTACGGTAACGCCATCATAACTTTTAGTCAGGTCTTTTGTTCCCACCGCTATCTGTTGCGTCATTTGCTCACCGCCTGCTGAAGCGCACAATAACCCACGCCAAACCAGCGACAACCAATACTATAATACCGCCGGCAAGAAACCCCATTAATGTAGTCCTCTCTACAGTCACCCTGATATCAACATCACTGGCCGTAGCCTGTGTTCCTGAGGCTTTAAGGGTAATGTTGTAATCTCCGGCTATAGCTTTTGGTGGTGGCTTTATATTCACGTCTAATGATTGCGAGCCGCCGGTATCTAACAAGTCTATCTGGTCTATGGAATACTCAATTATCCAATCGTTGGGTTTATTGGAAGAGAAGGTAATATTATCAATAGCAGCAGTGCCGGTATTTACCGCGTCTACGGCGAAATAGTTGTCCTTACCGGCAGTGGCGTCAGTATTTAAGCGACCTGTCGCCGAGGCTAGAGTCAGATCATACCGGGCGGTTATTACCACGGTGAATTCCGCAGAGCCACTGATTTCTCCTGATGTTACTTCCACCTGTATTTTGTATTCCCCGGGATCAGGGCGAAACAGAGGAACAGTAGCTACATTTATCTTCTCCCCCACACTAAAGCCGGGTTTTAGCTCAATAGAGGCTATCTTTTTTTCCTTGGGGAATACCGGGGTGATGGTTACCATCCAATCTTTAGGCGCGGTAGCCACCAGATCAAAGACACGAGGGTTGCCTTCTATTTCTCCCAAGTACTTTAACTCTAGTTCAAACTCGGCCATCTCCCCTGAAGTTATCTCCACTTTGGGAAATTTGGTAGTTATTGAAACCCCATCTTCCTGGGCCAAAACGACACCAGGGAGTAACAAAACCACTACACCCGTCAACAAGAGACAAAAACAAAAGGCTATTCTGAAGAACTTCATTTTCTGACTACTCCTCCCAAATTCCTAGGATACTCTATATTACTTCAAAAATATTATCTTAGTCAATATTTTTAACCTGCTAGAAGTCCCTTGACCTTATCAGTAAAAGCGGGTAACACCTTTTTCCAGTCGCCAACGACACCAAAACGGGCTTCCTTGAAAATATTGGCTTCGGGGTCTTTATTTATGGCAACGATAGTCTTGGAGCCAGAGCATCCAGACATATGCTGGCTGGAACCAGACATGGCGATAGCAATGTAGAGGTCAGGGGTAACAATTTTTCCGGTAAGACCTACCTGTGATGATTCTGGTACCCAGCCGCTATCACAGGCTGGTCGGCTAGCTCCTACTGCCCCTTTTAATGCTTTAGCCAGCTCTTCTAGTTGCTTAAAGCCATCGGCACCACCAATACCCCTACCTCCGGAGACTATTACCTCAGCATCCTCCAGCCTTATCCCTGCTACTTCCTCTTTTACCTTCTCGAGAACTTTGGTTCTTATGGCTGATGGGTCTAGTTTAGCCTCAATAGCAATGACTTCTCCTTGTCTCGAGGTATCCCGCTCCAGAGGTGACATTGCTTTATCTCTAACGGTGGCTATTTGCGGGTAAGATTCAATGGTAAATGTAGCTTGAGCATTACCACCATAGACTGGTTTGGTCTGTAACAATAACTTTGATTCAGGGTCAATAGTCAGCTCCACGCAGTCCATGGCGGCGGCCGTGTCTACCCTGAAGGCTAACCTAGGAGCCAGGTCACGTCCAATAGTGGTTTGCCCCATAAGAAGAATTTGGGGAATTACCTGCTTGACAACATTTTCCATAACCGACACATAGGAATCTGTCTGGTAGTCTTTAAGTAGTGGGTCATCAACCACATATACTTTATCAGCGCCAAAGGCAATAGCTTCTTGGGCTAAACTGCTTACATTACTACCGACTAATACCGCACCTAACTCCTGCCCTAAGTCATCAGCTAACTTCCGTCCGCATCCCAATAACTCAGTTGTAATGGCGGCTAGTTTTCCTTCTACTACTTCGCTATAAACTACAACACCACTATATTCTGCCATAAGACCTACCTCCTTAATTATAGTAAAAGAATGTTAAGAACCTACCAAGAACTCTTACAATACCTTAGCTTCCCGGAGTTTTGAGGCTAGATTAACCGCGGCCTCTTCAGGGCTCTCCCCCTCTACAACCTCACATTTCCCTTCCCGAACTGGCTGGAAGAGCTTGAGCGTTTTGGTGCGCCTGCCAGCTGCCCCGATTTGGGATGGGTCCACCCCTATATCGGCGGGTTTCCATATAACGGGCTCTATTTTCTTAGCCGCCATAATCCCTTTTATGGTGGGATAACGTGGCTCACCAAGTTCGTTGCTTACCGTAATCAAGGCAGGTAAGGGGATCTCCATAACCTCATAGCCATCAGCCGTTATCCTTTCTACCTTTGCCTTACTGTCAGTGATATCTATTTTTTTTGCTATGGTTACGCTGGGTAATCCCAGTATCTCGGCAATCCCCGAGCCCACCTGGCCGGCATCCCAGTCAGCCGCCTGCCTGCCGCAAAAAATAAGGGCATAATCTCCTATCTTCTTGATAGCCATAGCTAGGGCATAGGCTGTTGACCAACTATCACCATCGGTAAAAGCCTCGTCCTCAAGCAGGACAAGCTCGTCAGCTCCCATAGATAGCGGTTTTTTTACCACATCCCGCGCTAGGTTGATGCCCAAGCTTATCGCCGTGATTTTACCCCCCAAAGCATCCTTGATTCGTAATGCCGCTTCTATAGCCTGCTCGTCAAAAGGGCTGATTACTGGCGACACACCAGGTGGTAGCACTACTTTATTGCTAGCAGTATCAATCTTGAAACTAGCAGGTGGTGTTTCAGGATCAATCACCTGTTTGATACAGACAATCATATTCATCGGTTCTTAGTCCTCCTTCCTTCTACAGCCTATTTTTCGATTTAGAGCTGGAATCCAAGAAATTAGTTTAACATCAAGGTAATTCAGTGTCAAGATAGGATCAGGCTTACTACCCGGTCTATACCCCTTAAATCCGGCGTGACCTCTATCTTGGCTGAGGGGAAGAGACTACGCAGAAGGTTGGTAACTGCTTTCCTTTGCCCATACCCAATCTCTAGGAGCAAACAACCCTCAGCTCGCAGTCTGCTAGTTACCTGATTACACAGTTGGATTATTTTTACTAGTCCGTCTGAACCGCCATCTAGTGCCAGCCGTGGTTCAGAACTAGTTGAGCTCATACGGGGTAGTTCTGATTCCTTAACATAAGGGAGGTTGGCTACTATCAAATCAATTGTCCCAGGCAGAGTATCGAGCATATTAGCGTGTCGAAGATAAATTCTATCAGCTACCCCAAATTTCTGGCAATTAAGCAAAGCAACCTCAATGGCGAAGGCTGATATATCAGTGGCATAAATTTTAACTTGGGGTAGTTCCAAGGCCAGACTAATGGCAATAGCACCACAGCCGGTACCAATTTCAGCTATAGTGGATACAGTGCCGTTTTGAGCTAACTTGAGAGCCCTTTCTACCAGTAGTTCACTTTCCGGTCGGGGGATGAGAACTCGCCAGTCGACGTAGAAATCAAGACCGTAGAACTCGCGGTGCTCAGTAATATAAGCGGTAGGCTCACCATTTAAGCAACGTTTAATCAGACTCCAGAAGATTTCTTCATGCCGTTGGTCTAATTCAGAGTCCAGCTCTAGATATAGTCGAACCCGGCTCATTTTTAATGCCTGCCTTAACAGTAGTTCGCATTCTAAAGGGGCATCTTCAATGTTATTGGTATTAAGAATTTCCCTGGCATGGCTAAGAGCCTGTTTTAGGGTCACGCCAGCTGCTCCTCCAACCGTTTCGTTTGGTCATTGGTAGCCAGGGCATCAATGAGCTCGTCTAACTCTCCACCAAGGATGCGAGACATGTTACGCAGGGTAAGGCCGATACGGTGGTCAGAAATACGGTCTTGGGGGACATTATAGGTACGTATTTTTTCAGCACGGTCGCCGGTACCTACCTGGGAGCGACGCTGCTGAGTTATTTCCGCTTCCTTTTTACGCTGTTCCATATCCAGGAGGCGGGCCCGGAGTACTGACATTGCCTTGGTTTTGTTTCTTAGCTGTGAGCGTTCATCTTGGCAGACTACTACCATCCCCGTCGGTACATGGGTAATGCGTACTGCTGTAGCCACTTTATTTACATTCTGCCCGCCGGCCCCCCCGCTATGGAAAATGTCAATCTCAAGGTCGTCATGGTTGATGGATATGTCTACTTCCTCAGCTTTGGGCAGGACCGCCACCGTGGCCGTCGAGGTATGAATTCTACCGGATGATTCGGTAGTTGGTACCCGCTGTACTCGGTGAACACCCCTTTCGTACTTCAACCTACTGAAGGCGCCTCTGCCGTCTATTTCAAAAGTGACTTCCTTAAAGCCACCGATACCGCTCTCGCTAATATTAATAATATCCACTCTCCAGCCATTAGACTGAGCATAGCGACTGTACATCCGAAAAAGATCGGTAGCAAACAGTCCGGCTTCATCCCCACCAGCCCCAGCCCGAATTTCCACAATGACGTCTTTGGCATCACTGGTATCTTTGGGCAAGAGAGCAAGCTTTAAGTCTTGAAGTAGGCGATCTAGCTGTAACCCCAAGATTCCTATTTCTTGCTTAACCAGAGCTACCATATCCTCATCCAGTCCGTCAGCCAACATCGCTTTGGTTTCTTCTAGAGTCTTAGAGGTTACTTTATATTCTCCGTATTTGGTTACCAAATCCTCAATGCTGGCTTTTTGCTGGGCCAGTGCCTGTAATTGCTTTGGGTCAGAGGCTATCTCAGGCGTAGCTATCTGTTGCTCTAACTGACGGTAACGCTTTTCTATCCTTTCTAGTTGGCCTAACATGATTAGTGCTACCTCTTTCTGTTATTATACCACAGTCCTGAGTCACACTCAAAGCAAAGGGGCTACTCCCCAAAGGGGGATTGATTATGCGTTAGGGAGTAACTTTTCTTGGGCTTTCCCCTAAGGAGAGATAATTAGAAAGCTTTTAAGTTTTTGCTTCTACGGTTGTCCCTGGTTCGATTTGGCTGCCCGGCTCTAAATTACTGTCACTAGCCACAGTAACATTATCACTTAGGAGTGAATCCTCGACAATGCTATTGGCGTTCAGGCAGCAGTTGTCAGCCACGATGGATTTCCTTAAGGTAACACGGGGACCTATTCGTACATTTTTCCAAACGATGGATTCTTCAATCACAGTGTCTTTTAAAATGGTGCAACCAGAGCCGATAACCGAAGGCCCGATAAGTTTGACATTTTGTTCAATAGTACAATCACCACCTATCACTACTGTCCCCTCTACTTGGACGGTAGGGTGAACATAACTTTGCTCATCAATAAGATCATTATTTGGCGTAATAATATTCTGACTGCTTTGGCTACTGAGAAGGTCCCGCTGTAGCTGGAGGTATTTTTCTGGGGTGCCGATATCTATCCAGTAGGCAGAAGAAGGATAGGCAAATATTGGCTCACCGTGGTCTAAAAGTAATGGAAACAAGTCGCGTTCAAAGCTGAAGTTGGCTTGAGGTGGAATATGAGTCAGGACTTCGGGGGATAAAACATATGTTCCGGCATTTATCGTATTGGTAGTTACCTGATCCCAGCTAGGTTTCTCCAGAAAACGGGTGACCCTCCCCTCAGTATTAGC
>CAYFEZ010000056.1:0-7849 GCA_964342215.1 uncultured Dehalococcoidales bacterium
TTCGTATAAGCATATTCCGCACCGTACCTGTGTGGCTTGTGGCAAGATAAGCCCTAAGCAAGAGTTGATGCGCCTGGTTTGTATTGCCGGTGGAAGCGTAGGGGTTGATGTTAGTGGTAAAAAGGTGGGGCGTGGTGCCTATCTGTGCCAGTCACCGGAGTGCTGGGAGATTGGGCTGAAGGGGAGTCGGCTAGAGCGCTCTTTACGGGTCAGCCTGAACCAGCATAATCGAGAGCAGCTTGTTAGGTTTAGAAAGGAATTAAAGGAATCAAACAGTGGAGAAAGCAAATAAACCGAGTGAAGTCTTGGCAACATTAGACGAAGGGGTTGGTAGCAGTTCTGTGTCAGCGAAGATGCTCTCAATTGAGATACCACACGCTTTAACAGTAAGGGAGCTGGCTGTGCTATTGTCGGCCAGTGCGGTAGACATTATCAAACAACTGATGAGAAACGGTATTATGGCCAATATTAACCAGGTGATTGATTATGAAACGGCAGCAACGGTAGCGGCTAACCTTGATTATAAGGCACACCCGAAACCTCGAACCGCTCAAGGGTTAGTCAGTGACATTAACGAGATTAAACACCACCAGGAGCTTTTGGATGAGGACTTTGGTGGTTTGCAGTTACGATCCCCGGTAGTTACTATTATGGGGCATGTTAATCACGGTAAGACTAGGTTGCTTGATGTCATCCGACAGAGTAATGTAATGGCTACCGAAGCCGGTAGTATTACCCAGCATATCGGGGCTTATCAAGTAGAGGTTAATGGGCAAAGGGTGACTTTCTTAGATACCCCGGGGCATGAAGCCTTTACTGCTATGCGGGCTCGTGGAGCCCACGTAACCGATATTACTATCTTGGTCGTGGCTGCTGATGATGGGGTAATGCCGCAGACTCTAGAAGCCATTGATCATGCTCGGGCGGCTGGGGTGCCTATTGTGGTGGCTATTAATAAGATTGATAAGTCAAATGCTAACGTGGAGTTTGTTAAGCAACAGCTAGCGGATACCGGTTTGGTTATTGAGGAGTGGGGAGGTGATGTAGTCTGTGTTGCTATTTCGGCTAAGGAGAAGACAGGTATCTCTGAGTTGTTGGAAAACCTGTTGGTTGTGGCTGAAGTGGCGAACTTTAGAGCGGACCCTTCTTGTTCGGCAGTAGGTGTAGTAATCGAAGCCAATATGGACAAGACGAAGGGACCATTAGCTACAGTGCTGATCCATAATGGTACTTTAAGGCTTGGCGATACTGTTGTAGTTGGTTCTACCTGGGGTAGGGTAAAGGCTATGTTTAATGATACGGGTAAGCGGGTAAGAAAGGCTGAGCCCGCTATGCCGGTTGAACTTCTTGGTTTAAATAGTGTCCCCCAGGTAGGGGATATTCTGACTACGGTGATTGGTGAACACCAGGCGCGGGCATTGATGAAAAAGCGGCAGGCACAGCTGCAGCAAGACTCTACGCGTTCGTTAAAATCAGTCAGTCTTGATAACCTCTATGACCAGATAAAGACTGGTAAAGTTAAGGATCTTAATGTAATTCTCAAGACTGATGTTCAGGGTAGCATTGAACCAGTAAGAGATTCTTTGGAACAATTGGGAACTGAGCAGGTTCAAGTAAGAATTATCCGTAGCGGTAGTGGCAATATCACCGAGAGTGATGTTATGTTAGCGGTCGCTTCTAAGGGTCTTATTATTGGTTTTGCTACTGGTAGTGAGCCAGGAGCACGGCGATTAGCTGAGATGGAAAGTGTAGATATCCGTTACTATAACGTGATTTACAATTTAATGGATGATGTGGACAAGGCACTTAAAGGGATGTTGGAGCCCACGTACACTGAGGTTATTGAGGGGCGTGCCGAGGTTCGGGATATCTTCTCTGCTGGGAAAAAGGAGAAGGTAGCTGGTGTCTATGTCACCGAAGGTATGATAAGCCGGGGTGTTTCAATGAGGTTATGGCGTCAGGGGGAGGCAATACATGAATCCACCGTTAGCAGCTTAAGGCGTTTTAAGGACGATGTTAAGGAAGTGGCTGCTGGTTACGAGTGTGGAATAGGTATTGAAGGCTTTGGTGACTTTCAAGTTGGTGATATACTCGAGTCTTTCAGAAGGGAGAAAGTTAGTTAATTATGACCCGTCGTATTGAGCGGGTGAATAATCTTATTCGCCAGGAAATTAGTGAATTACTTCAGCGCCAAGTCAAAGACCCCCGACTTGACTGTTTTATTACTGTAACTGATGTCCTAATATCTCCTGACTTGAAATACGCTAAGATATTCATTAGTCGTATTGGTAGTGAGGCCGAAAAGAAAGAGGTAATGGGTGTATTAGTGGCTGCTTCTGGTTTTTTTCGCAAGGAGTTGGCCCGGCGATTAAGGTTACGACGTATTCCGGAACTAAGCTTTTGCTGGGATGATTCTCTTGAGAGAGGGACTCACCTCATGAGGTTAATTGATCAGGTTAGCCCGGATACGGACCGTTGATTGGTATGGGCTGATAATGAATGGTATTTTGAATATTAATAAGCCTTACGGTAAGACTTCTTTTAACATTGTAGCTATGGTACGGCGTCTAACCGGAGAACGGCGTGTTGGGCATGCGGGTACTCTCGACCCAGCGGCTACCGGTGTTTTACCGGTTTGTCTTGGCCAAGGAACTCGTGTTATCGAGTTTTTGGTAGATTCTACCAAGACTTACCAGGCTCAAATTGAATTGGGTATGGCAACGGATACTTATGATGCTAGTGGTAAGGTTACGCAAAAGGGAGATATTTCTGGGATTGACCAAGCTCAGTTGGAGTCGGCGCTGGCTTCCTTCTGTGGTTTAATACAGCAGATTCCTCCAATGTACAGTGCCGTGAAACACCAAGGCAAGCCGCTTTATGAATGGGCCCGGGCTGGTATCGAGGTTGAGCGGAAAAGTCGATGGGCTAAAATCTATCGTATAGAACTTTTAGACTGGCAGCCTCCGGTTGTAACTATAGAAGTAGTATGTGGTAAGGGTACCTATATCCGTTCAATAGCCCATGATATGGGACAGGCGCTGGGTTGTGGGGCCAATCTGAAGAGCCTCATCCGCTTAAGGTGCGGTCTTTTTGATATTAAGGACGCAGTTTCTGTATCCCAACTAGATGATGCCCTATATCATGGCCATTGGCAACACTTGGTTTACCCCATAGATAGTGTGCTTTCCCATTGGACAGCCATGGTAGTTAGTGAAGTGACCTCTCAGGCTATCAGAAACGGGGGTTCTTTTACTTTGGATAGAACTGACAGTATTGGCGGGACTGGTTACCTTGCGCAGTCTTCCCCAGATTGGGCTGATGCCGGTGGTTATTGTCGTGCTTATACCGCTGATGGTTGCTTTTTGGCGGTACTACGTTTTAATTTGGGAAAAGGACAATGGTGCCCGGAGAAGGTTTTTCTGTAGCCAGTCGGCTTCAAATACCAGTTTTAGTAATAATTAGAGAATAGAAGGTAAAAGTCTTGACAGTTTGCGTATAATAGGGATATAGTGCAGCTGCTGTTTGATAGGAGGTGGGATGGATGCAGGCATATTGTTTTAAATGTAGAACAAGGAGGGAGATAAAGAATCCTCAGCGGGTAATTCTGGCTAATGGCAGAGCAGCCACACAGGGAATTTGTCCTGTATGCGGGACCAAGGTATTTAGAATCGGTCAAGGCTAATCGGTAGCTGGTTCTCTTACGGGGAATAGTGGTGTTAGCTGATAGTGCCGTGAGGCTTGTGCTTGTTCGATGGTGGTGATGTCGCATACTGAGCTATTGCAAGGTAGGGTGTCGGTTTTCTTGTGATTGACAAGAGTATACCAACACTCGGTTAAGTATGATGGTAAAGTGACCTTAAGTATTAATAAAGAAAGGGTGATTAAACCTTGGGTAAGATAAATGTAGCTATAATAGGGGTGGGTAATTGTGCCTCATCGCTAATTCAGGGCGTGTACTACTATAAGAAGGCGAAGGAGACTGAATCGGTGCCGGGACTGATGCATGTTAACTTGGGAGGGTATCATATAGGTGATATTAACTTCGTAGCCGCTTTCGATATTGATAAGAACAAGGTTGGTAAAGATTTAGCTCAGGCGATTTTTACTCTGCCTAACAATACCTTTAAATTTTGCGAGGTACCAGCCACCGGCGTTAAAATTGAACGTGGTATGAGCCATGATGGCTTGGGTAAGTATTTGTCTACAATAATAAAGAAGGCGCCAGGTCCCACGGCTGATATCGTTAAAATTCTCAAACAAACTAAAACCGATGTGGTGATTAACTATTTGCCGGTTGGTAGTGAGGAAGCTACTAAGTGGTATATTGAGCAGGTGCTGTCTGCTGGCTGTGGCCTTATTAACTGTATTCCGGTTTTTATTGCCCGAGAGAAGTATTGGCAGGAGCGCTTTATGGAAAAGGGACTGCCAGTTATTGGTGATGATATCAAGTCCCAAGTGGGAGCTACCATTGTCCATCGGGTGCTTACTCGGCTATTTAGAGACCGTGGTGTCAGGCTGGAGCGTACCTATCAACTGAATTTTGGTGGTAACTCGGATTTCTATAATATGCTGGAGCGGGAACGCCTTGAGTCTAAGAAGATATCTAAAACTGCCGCAGTCACCTCTCAATTAGATTATCAGCTTTGCCCCGATGATATCCATGTTGGTCCCAGTGATTATGTCCCTTGGTTGACTGACCGTAAATTTTGTCATATTAAGATGGAAGGGCGAACTTTTGGTGATGTTCCGCTTGATCTGGAGTTGAAATTGGAGGTGTGGGATAGCCCTAATTCAGCCGGGGTAGTTATTGATGCTATAAGGTGCTCTAAACTTGCCTTAGACCGGGGAGTGAAGGGGGCGTTAGTGGCTCCCTCTGCTTATTTTATGAAATCCCCGCCGGTTCAATATACGGATGACGAAGCTCACCGGATGGTAGAAGAGTTCGTTATTAATACTAATGAGGCAACCGAATAGAACTCTTTTGTTAGATAAAAATCCGGTTAAATCAGTAATGAAGTTTTGGCACAACTAATGAAGATAGCCTTAGTTTCCCCATATGACTTTGTTTGTCCTGGTGGTGTTACTAATCATATTACTGCGTTAGGGCATCATTTGAGTCTGAGGGGGCACGATGTTAGGATTATCGCTCCGGCGTCTTCAGTGGTTTCAGACTTTGATGGTAGATTTATACCGATAGGTAAGCCTCGCTCTATTCCTATTACTGGTTCCACTGTCCGTATTAGCATATCACTCAGGCTGGCATCTGAGATAAAAGCCGTACTTGCCAGAGAAAGGTTTGATATTATACACTGTCACGAACCTTTTATGCCTATGTTATGTAGTGCAGTACTCCGTTTTTCGAACACCGCTACTGTAGGCACGTTTCATGCGTGTAATGGTTGGCCTGGTTATGGTTTTGGGAGGCCTATTGGCACCATAATGTTGAGGAGACGGAGTTCCAAGCTTGATGGTAAGATTGCCGTATCAAAACCAGCTATGGAGTATGCCAGAAAATATGTCTCTGGATATTACAATATCATTCCTAATGGTATTGATTTAGAGCACTTCTCTCCTGACGTATCTCCAATCGATGAATTCTGTGATGGGAAGGCGAATATCCTGTTTGTCGGGCGCCTAGAAGGTCGTAAGGGTTTGAATTACTTACTTAAAGCCTTTAAATGGGTTAAGAATGAAATACCTCACTCACGACTTATCGTAGTTGGCCAGGGCGTCAGAATGCGTAAAAAATATGAGAAATGGGTCAGACGTAGCCAGTTAGAGGGGGTTGTGTTTGTTGGGCCGGTAACTAATAATGAATTACCTCGGTATTATAAAACAGCTGATATTTTTTGTGCCCCGGCTACCGGGCGGGAAAGTTTCGGGATTGTTTTGCTTGAGGCTATGGCAGTGGGCAAACCGATTGTGGCCACCAGTATAGATGGTTATGGCAGTGTGCTGACCAACGGTGCCGAGGGGTTATTAGTGCCACCTAAAGATGAAGTGGGGCTAGCTCGGGCTCTGCTTCTTCTTCTTTCGGATAGAATGTTGCAGCGGCAGATGGGGGATAAGGGAAGGCTTAAAGCGCAGGAGTACGGTTGGGGTAGAATTACCCAGATGGTGTTGACTTATTATAACAAGATACTCGGCGAGCATCCGATGACGAAACAATGTCCAGAATTGTGACTTATGTCGTCCTCGGGATAAAATGAAGAGGTGGCTTAAACGGTGTTATTTTTAAGAAGCAACAGGTAATGCTAAAGTTGTCAGGATTTCGTATAGCCATAGCCTATTACTTTACCTACCCAGCAGTACATCTTTTAGCGAGGACACCCGTAACACCAAATTTCATAACCTGGTTTGGTTTTCTGCTGGTCGTTGGGGGGGCAGTGCTTATTGCGACAGAGCATCTTTTTGCGGCTGGCTTTGTCGTGCTTGTTGCTGGTTTTTTCGATATCCTCGATGGAGCACTAGCCCGTTACATTAATCGGGTCACTCTCTTTGGGGCTGTTCTTGACTCTACACTTGATCGTTTATCTGAGGCCGCACTACTACTCGGTATTTTAGTCATGTATGCTAGAGACCAATCGGTTCCTCAGATTGTACTTGTTGGGACTGCCCTGATTGGTTCACTACTAGTAAGTTATATTAGGGCTAGGGCAGAAGCAGAAGGTTTGAAGTGTCAGGTAGGATTATTTACTCGAGCTGAACGGGTCATTGTGTTGGCTCTTGGTTTGTTGTTAAGTCAGCTGTCCAACGCGTTAGTTATTGCCTTAGGTATCATAGTGGCATTTAGTTTTTTCACTGTCGGTCAGAGGTTATTTTATGTGTGGCAGCAAACAAAAACTAGGTAGTCTTTATTGATTATTTATCGGGCTAAAGAAGGGCGCAGAGGAGGAGACAATGCCAGTTGTTGTTGTAATTGGAGCTCAGTGGGGGGATGAAGGTAAGGGCAAGGTTGTTGATCTGCTTGCCCGGAAAGCGAGGATGGTTGTCCGTTTTTCTGGCGGTGACAATGCCGGGCATACTGTAGTCAACTCTTATGGTGAATTTCGGCTGCATCTGGTTCCAGCAGGTATTTTTTCCTCGCAGGCAACTTGTATCATGGGTAACGGGATGGTAATTAATCCTCCGGTGTTGATTGATGAGGTAGAGCTGCTCAGTCAGCGTGGCGTGGATACCACTCGGCTATTTATCAGTGACCGGGCTCACCTGATAATGCCCTATCATGTTCTACTTGATGCTCTGGAGGAGGAATCACGTGGGGGGAAGGCATTGGGTACCACGCGTAAGGGTATAGGTCCGGCCTATGCCGATAAAGTAGCTAGGTTGGGTATTAGAATTGGTGACCTTTTAGATAAGGAAGTCTTACTGGAACGGCTCCGTTTTGTACTTGACGGTAAAAATACTATTTTAACTAAGATGTATGGGGTTAGCCCGTTGTCACTGGACGAAATATACAGTCAGTATTGTCAGTATGGAGAGCGGTTGGGGCCTTGTATTAGGGAGACAACTATAATGCTGGAGGAAGTGTTGAGCCGGGGAGAACCGGTGTTGTTGGAGGGTGCTCAGGGAGCTTTACTTGATCCTGATTTTGGTACTTACCCATTTACTACTTCTTCATCACCACTTGCAGGGGGAGGTTGTTTGGGTTCGGGATTTGGGCCGACTCAGATCAATCGTGTTGTTGGTGTGTTTAAGGCTTATTGCACCCGTGTTGGTAGTGGTCCCATGCCTACTGAATTGAAGGATGAAACTGGTGACTGGATTCGTGAGCAAGGTCATGAGTATGGCACTACTACTGGGAGACCCCGCCGTTGTGGTTGGTTTGACGCTGTAGCCGCCCGTTTCA
>CAYFEZ010000057.1:0-7839 GCA_964342215.1 uncultured Dehalococcoidales bacterium
GATGCCGCTTGGGGGGTGGCCACAGATTTTTCCGCACCTACCGTAGCTATTATCAAACATACTAATCCCTGTGGGCTGGCTAGCCACGAAGATATTACCGAAGCCTACAGGCGAGCCCTAACTGGCGACCCTGTAGCTGCTTTTGGCGGTATTGTAGCCTCTAATAGGGCTATTACGCTGGCTATGGCTGAGGAGATAAAGCCTGTCTTCTACGAGATAGTTATCGCCCCAGAGTACGATGTGGAGGCATTAGCATTATTAAAGACCAAGAAAGATTTGCGTATCTTGGTTGCCGGACTACCGTCAGATTACGGCAAAGCCCCAACCAGTTACCTTGATCTCCGTCGTGTCAAAGGTGGGTTCTTGGTGCAAAGTTCGGATTCCCTCCCAGAAGATTCCGTAAGCTTCAAAACAGTAACCAATCGCAAGCCAACTTTAGCCGAAGAAAAAGATTTACTTTTTGCCTGGCGAGCGGTCAAACATATAAAGTCAAACGCTATTGTGCTAGCTAAAGATAAGATACTTTTGGGCATGGGTGCCGGGCAACCCAGCCGGATTATCAGTACTCAGATTGCTGCAGAAAAGGCAGGGGAGAAAGCGATGGGCAGTGTTCTCGCCTCAGATGCTATGTTCCCGTTTCCTGATGTGGTGGAAGCGGCGGCCGAGTGCGGAGTGGCAGCCATTATCCAGCCCGGTGGCTCAATAAGGGACGAAGACTCAATTAAATCAGCTAACGAGCGTAATATTACCATGGTTTTTACCGGGGTCAGGCACTTCAAGCATTAAAAACAGGGAATCTACAGGGGGTAGATTGATAGAGAACCTCAATAAGGAGACAGACTATGGCTAACGTAGTCCTAGTAATAGACATGTTGAGAGGTTTTCTGGAAGAGGGTTCTCCTCTCTATTGCGGGGATAGAGCTCGCCGCATAATTCCCCACGTCCAGGGTCTTCTGAAGCGGGAAATTGCCCGAGACTCCACGGTATTCTTTATTTATGACCACCATACTCCGGATGACGCCGAATTCAAACTATTTCCTCCGCACTGTATTGAGGGCACCGTTGAAACCGAGATTATTCTGGAATTAGCCCAATACCGTGGCGAGGTAATCCCTAAAAGGCACTATAGCGCCTTTTTTAATACCCCTCTCGAGGAAAAATTGCAGAAACTCAATCCAGAAAAGGTGATTGTTTGTGGCTTACTAACCAACATTTGCGTCATGCACTCTGTAGCCGATGCGCGGAACCGCGGTTATGAAGTAGAAGTACCTACTGACTGCGTCGTCTCTTCCGATGATAAAGCACATCACTTTGCCCTGGAGCATATGGAGAAAACATTGGGGGTAAAGTTAACCAGCTCTAGAGTTAACCAGATAAAGTTACCTAAATTTAAACCATCCGAAGCGGTCTTGTCCGGGGAGACGGCCGACGTCTACTTTACCCGAACCATGGATATACTGCGTCAGGAAGCACTTAACCCAGTGGCTACTATGGAGATTTTCTCCACTCGGGGGGGGGTGCTCTGCGGTATAGAAGAGGTAAAAGCTCTACTTTCCACCGTTTTGCCCAAGGGGAAACATGAAGTATGGGCTCTAGCGGAGGGTGAGACAATAGACAGTTTAGAAGTAGTATTACGCCTGACGGCACCATACCAGAGCTATGGACTATATGAAACCGCCATGGTTGGCATTTTGGCCCACTGTAGCGGTTGGGCAACAGCGGCCAGAGAATGTGTGGATGCCGCCCACGGCATCCCTGTTATCAGCTTTGGTGCCCGTCATGTTCACCCGTTGGTAGCGGGGGTAATGGACTACTCGGCTACTATTGGGGGTTGCGCTGGCTGCTCCAGTATCATCGGTGCCAAGCTGGCTGGTATGGAACCAGCAGGGACTATACCCCACTCCTTGATTATCATTATGGGTGATACGGTCAAGGCTACTATAGCCTTTGATAAACATATGCCGGCGGGAGTACCTCGCGTGTCTCTGGTCGACACCTTCAAGGATGAGGCTGAAGAGAGCCTACTCGTAGCTCAGGCGTTGGGGGAGAGACTTAATAGTGTACGGCTGGATACTCCTATCGAGCGGGGCGGAGTTACTGCTGACTTGGTTAAGGAAGTCAGAGCCAGGTTGAACTTAGCTGACTTTAACCAGGTCGAGATTGTTGTTAGCGGTGGTATTTACCCGGAGCGTATTACTTACTTTGTTAACAATAGGGCTCCTGTTGATGGCTTTGGTGTTGGCAGCTACATTAGTGACGCTAAACCCATTGATTTTACCGCTGACTTGCACGAGGTAGACGGTAAACCCATCGCCAAAAGAGGCAGAATCCCCGGTATTACCCCTAACGCCAGACTTAAACGTATAATGTAAACAGCCTGGCTGACTCTGGGTAATTCTCGCCGGCAGTGCCTTTCTAACCTGGGTGGGGATTGCCTTTATCTAATTTTCTCTCCAGTCCTCGATCGGGTAAACCTTAGGACAAGAAATTATTTTCACAGTGGCGTTAATCCCGGGAGTTTTCTGTCTACGGTGGCGAAAGCCACCGGCTTCAGATGGAGCCGAGTCAGCGACTTAGCCCTGTTTAAACTCCATACGTAGAATCTGTTTTGTATCTTCGGTAACATTCACCCGCTCGTCTATCCGCCAGCCGACTACCCACAAGATATGTTGAAGTGAGCAGACAAGAGGGATTCGTTGGCGCCAGACACGAGGGATTTTAGCATCAATCATAAACTCACCCAGCTTCTTGGACTGGCTCATACCCAACGGCTGAAACCGGTCGCCAGTCCGACGCGGTCGCACTAACAATTTATCGCCGGCCTTATCAAGGTCAAAGTAGGCAACAAAATCATTTTCTTTCTCTGTCGTTTCTTGTCGACTAATGATAGTGACCGCAACATGCCAGCCTGGTAGTAATGTTTCACCAGGTATCTTTAGCGGAAACTCAGCACCTAAAACGGAGAAAGGGGATAAAGCCGCCGGGTCTGAACCTATTAGATACTTATCGTATTCAATAGAAAAGATTAATCCTCCCGGTAAGATGATCCTTTTCCCGGCAGACTTGGTTAAAGCAACTATTATTTCCTCAATGTGGCGCGTTTCAATATCCTTAAGATTCCCCAGCAGCTTTTCTATGACTGTACGGAGCAGGTGTCGTTTAAGGGCGGAAGGTAGCTCTATAAATTTTTCCTTATCCAGAATAATAGTGTTTGCTTGTTTCCGCACAATCTCATCCCATAATGAGGCGATTTCGCTATCCAGAAAGACAAGATCATCGCCGGCGATACGGGCAGTTCGGAGCAGCGCATCGGCTACCTGCGGGTTATAACTTTGCAACAGGGGCAGCAGCTGATAACGGATTCTATTCCTCAGTGGTGACTGCGACCAGTTAGAGGTATCCATACGAGGCTTAAGCTGGTGGTTATGGCAATAGTCCACTGTCTCCTGTCGGCTTAACGCCAGGAGCGGCCTTATTATAGTAAGGCTATCCCCTGCAGATTGCCATTGGGCACTCGCCTGTAATCCGCGTAGTCCCCTGGTCCCAGTCCCCCGTATTAGATGCATCAGTATTGTTTCTATGTGGTCATCCGTGGTATGCCCCACCATCACTTGGGGAGCTCCAATAGACCTAGTTACTTGACTCAAGAAAGCATATCGTACTTCACGGGCGGCTTCTTCCAATGAAAGACGGGCCTGCGCCTGGTATACCTTTACATCACGTTGTTCTATTGTAGCCGGAATACCGAGTTGATGGGACAAATCGGCGACATAGCGGGCGTCAGCTTCAGACTCCCTGCCCCGTAGCTGATGATTAAGGTGAGCCACATGCAGCCTTATCCCCAACTCCTCTTGGAGCTTGACCAAGATATGGAGCAAACAGACGGAATCGGGGCCACCGGATACGGCCACCAGGAGTGTGTGTTGACTTGATACCAAATAAGCTTCCCGGATGAAGTGCAGCACTCGCTGCTCTAATGTCGGCGGTTGCTTCCCCTTGGTGGTCACCAATCCCCCCTTTTATCAATTATGGAGCCGAGTTGAATAGTTCCTGTTCCTGCCTTACCTGGTCTAGGGTTAAATCACCGACAAGATTTTCATTAGGTTGAGACATATTTAATGCAAGTCAACGTGTTTCTAGGATAAGCTTGGTACGGTGTATAGATTGCGGGTGGTGAGTAAAAGCGAGGGCAGCAGTAACCTGCTCTGGTCTTCCGGAACCGCTACTATCACAACGTAACTTCATACCTATAGTACAACATCCTTGGCGCCAGTCAATGAGCCAGAGATCATCAATTAAAACCCTCAGATCATAGCATCGTATACCCGTATCCCTCTGGTGTTGCCACAGCAGATGATCTACTGACAGTAAAGAGGTAATGCCCAACTCTACATCCTCTTTACTTTTTTTGGTTTCCACTTCAACCTTGTACTCGATATAACGAACCTGTGATTGCAATGATGGTTGACCCGGAGCTATTTGATACACCTGTAGCATTTCAATACCAAGTGGTAGCTGTGCTCTTACGGCAGCAGTAAACCAATGGGGTGAGACCCATTTAGTACAAATAATATCCATTAATTCAGCCTCACTGGTTATCCCCACTGCTAGAGGTACCGCCAGTGATATCTGAGGGTGGGGGGTAAATCCTTCGGAGTAAGCCAATAATATCCCGGCTCGGTGAAGAGCTCTTTGCCATAGACTCATCAAATCAAGGTGAGAGATGAACTTTACCTCTTCTCCTCGGCAAAACCTAATCCGCAATCGTGGCATCTCCCCGTCTACTCCGTTTCTCCTTAGTCAGGACAATCTTCTCAATCTTTTGCCCCCGCATCTCGCTGATAACTATCTTCATCCCTTTATAACGAAGCTGCCCACCCTGCCTCGGTATGTGTCCCAAAAGATCTAGAACAAAGCCAGCTACCGTCTCATAATCACCCTCAGGTAGTTGCAAACCCATCTCTTCATTTACTTCTTCAATACGCATACCACCATCAATTTGAAAGGTGTACTCATTAATCGCTTCGTAATCCTTTTCCACCACCGCCAGCTCATCCCCCACCGGACCGACAATTTCCTCCACCAACCGGCTAAGGCTAACAATGCCAGCCGTACCTCCGTACTCATCCACCACTACTGCCATCCGATAGTTTCTATCCTGCATCTCCGCAAACAGTTCGCTAATGCGTTTGGAGTCAGGGGCAAAATAAGCCGAGCGAATAAGCTCATCAATAACGCTTTCATTAGTAATAGTACCTTTAGCCAACGCCATCAGCATATCCTTCACCGAAAGCACGCCCACTACATTATCCATATTTTCTTCATATACAGGGAACCGGGATAACGGTGATTGTGCATAGACAATAAGAAAATCAGCCAGTTTAGTACCTCTTTCTACTGCTACCACCTCAGTGCGGGGTACCATAACCTCATGAACCGGCCGGTCGCCAAAGTCAAAGACTTTGTGCAACATCTTGGCTTCTGCCTCCTCTACCGTCCCCTCCTTGTGTCCTACCGAAATCATGGTACGAATTTCCTCATCGCTAACAATAGAGCGGGGTAGTGGCGTCCCACCAACCATCTTGGTAAAACCAAAAGCTATCCAGCTAAGTACAGCCACAAAGGGGGTGAACAACCAGGATATCATCTCTATCGATCGAGCAAACGCAAGAGATAATCTCTCTGCATGATGGGTGGCAAAAGTCTTGGGAGTAGTTTCGGAAAAGACGAGAAGCAGGACGGTTACCCCAATGGTAGCAATTAACACCCCCCACCTTTGCCCCCAGAAAGAAACGGCCAATATAGTACCTAGAGCCGCGGCGGCAGTGTTGACGAAGTTATTACCCAGCAGAATAGTGGACAAAAGCTTCTCCGGTCGCTCCAGCATCCTAGCGACCCTTTTTGCCCCTCTTACTTTAGTATCAACCAAATACTCAACCCTTATCCTCTGTAAGGAGATAAAAGCTGTTTCTGAACTGGAGAAGAAGGCTGATAGAAGCAGGCAGAGGACAAACAACAATACCAGGTACAGTGTTTCCATCCCGGACATATGGTATCACCACGCTCTTATTAAAACTTTTACTAGTCCCTTATTTAGTCATCATAACATTGGCTAATAGGGGTGTCAAAAGAGGTTTTACAGAGATTGGTAATCTCCACGACTTTTTTGTTCCCTACCGCTTAAGTTGCTATAATATTAGAATGATACTATGCTTGGAGGGTAAGTTCTGGAAGCAATAGAAGTAGCACGGAAAGCCATAGCAGCAGCTAGCGACAAGCAGGCAACGGATATTATGCTACTGGATACCCGAAAGATATGCAGCTTCGCTGATTATTTTGTGATTTGCAGCGGTGATAGCGAGCGGCAAATCAGGACTATTTATGATGAAGTCGGGCATGTATTAAAAAATAAAGGTATTTTACCCCACCATTATGAGGGCACGATAGATTCAGGGTGGCTTCTCCTCGACTTTGGCAATGTTATAGTCCACATTTTCGCTTCCTTTGAACGGGAATACTACCAGCTGGATAAGCTATGGAACCAAGCGAATCTGGTGGTCAGAATTCAGTAAACCCCATCAACTTCCAGCAGGATAATAAAAAATTTCCTTCTCGGGGAAAAATAGCCTGATCTCCTCCTCGGCCGTCTCTGCCGAATCGGAAGCGTGGACGGAGTTACGCCCGATATCCAAGCCAAAATCGCCCCTGATAGTTCCTGCCTCCGCTTCAGTAGGATTAGTTGCCCCCATTAGTCCCCTGATTACCGCCACCGCCTTTTCACCAGTAAAAACAATGGCAACTATTGGGGCAGAGCTAATATAGTCCACTAAGTCGTTAAAGAATGGTTTACCCCTATGGATAGCATAGTGTTGTTCGGCTAAACCGCTGTCCAACTGAAGCATCTTAATCGCCACTAACTTAAGTCCTCGCTTTTCCAATCGAGCAATAAAAGTGCCAGCTAAACCTCTCTGTATAGCATCAGGCTTGATAAGAATTAATGACCGTTCCATTTACAAGTTCCTTCAATCTTCAATTGAACAATAGAGAAGCTTCTCTAAAGAGCTTACACCGACTTCTTCCAGACTGTCAATAATAAGGTCCGCCCCGATTAGACTCTGTCTTGGGTGGGTATTAGTAACCGCCAGGCAACACATCCCCGCCCTCTTGGCAGCCGTAACGCCAGCCATAGCATCCTCAATCACAATACAACTCTTTGGCTCAACCTCCAATTTTCGGGCAGCGAGCAAGAAACCCTGCGGGCTAGGCTTTCCTTCGGCTACTTCCCCACCCGAGACGAAGTGCTGAAAGTAATTACTTATACCCAAACCTCCGAGAATTAACTGAATATTTTCTATTGGAGCTGAGGAGGCGACTGCCGTTTTAAACCCATATTCGGCAAGTAACCGTATCAGTTTTATCGCTCCCGATAGTGGTCTTATGTTCTGCCCTACTATCCGGCGAAAGTCCTCCTCTTTCTCCTGGGCAATAACCTTTATCTCGCTCGGCGACATGTTTTCCCCCAATGTGTTCCGTATTATCGTATCGTTCCTTTGCCCAAAATTACGCTTGAAATCCTCTTCAGTGAAACTAACCCCTCTCTTTTTAAAGATCTGCTGCCAGGCAATAAGGTGATACGGTGCCGTGTCAGCAATTACCCCATCCATATCCCAGATCACTGCCCTGCTCCTAGCCATTTGCTTCAGGTTCCACCTTCTTGTTACCTTTGGTTCTCGGATCGAGGATAAACATGGTGGCGTCGCCTTCGGCTATCGGAGTTCCATCTCTCAAGGATATATTTGCTCTTGCCTCCACTAATCTCCAGTTCTTTCTGGTTACAGC
>CAYFEZ010000058.1:0-7799 GCA_964342215.1 uncultured Dehalococcoidales bacterium
GGGCGAGAGGATTTGAACCTCCGACCTCCGCGTCCCGAACGCGGCGCGCTAACCAAGCTGCGCTACGCCCCGAGTAATTTATATTATAGATTATAGGCTGATTTAACCTCTACAGCAAGAATTACAAACCAGAGGAAGAATGTGAAGTATTGCGTTCTTATAATTGATGGTGCCGCTGGCTTACCGCTACCAGAACGTGGTGGTAAGACCTGTCTGGAACTGGCCCATACTCCAAACCTGAATGCTATGGCACCAGAAGGTAGCTTGGGACTTGCCCGTACCGTACCGCCAGAAATGGACCCCTGCAGTGCCTGTGCTTGTATGTCAGTGCTAGGATACGACCCCACAGTTCATTACCGGGGTAGAAGTGCCATTGAGGCCAGAAGCATTGGCATTACTATTGACCAAGGAGATGCCGTTTTTCGCTGTAATCTGGTAGCAATCCGGGATGGGAAAATGTGGAGTTACAGTGCCGGTCATATCAACACCGATGAAGGGTACCAGCTTATTACAGCTCTAAACAAGAGTCTGGGTAACAACCAAATTCACTTTTACCATGGTCTTAGCTATAGACACATATGCAAGCTCAGAGAGCAAGAAGATACCCTTTTAGCTACCTGTACTCCACCGCATGATATTACAAATAAACCCATTGATAATTTTATGCCCCGTGGTCCAGGAAGCGACCGGTTACGAGACCTGATGACACGCTCAGAATCTGTACTTCGTAACCATCCGGTAAATATAGAACGGAGGTCTCGCGGCGACATTCCGGCAACAACCATCTGGCTTTTCTGGGGTAGTAGCCGATTACCAGATATGCCCACCTTTAAGCAGATTTATGGCCTTGATGCAGCGATAACCTCTGGAGTTGACCTACTCCGTGGTTTAGCCCAAATGGTGGGGATACATGTGTTAGAAATAGCCGGGGTAACCGGTGGCTTGGACAATAACTACACTGCCCAAACAATTGGCGCCTTAGATGCACTTGAAGAGTATACTATGGTGATTATCCATATTGAAGCCCCGGACGAGGCAGCTCACACTGGCTCCATTGATGATAAAATAGATACTATCCAGAGGGTGGATGAGGAAGTTATCAGTCGCCTCCGCTCCTGGCGAGGAGATGCTCTGCGGTTATTAGTCATGCCAGACCACCCCACCCCACTTAAGACCCAGACCCATAGTAACGAACCGGTCCCCTTCATGTTATGGGGACCGGGGTTTACCTCTAATGGAGCCAAAAGATTTACTGAGGCCGAAGCTAAAAAAACAGGCTTATTTATTGACCCTGGTTATAATATTATGGGCAGGCTACTGCCAGAGGTAAAAATTTAATGGCTTTAATTGTCCAAAAATACGGAGGAAGCTCGGTGGCGGATGCGGAGAAGATTAAGAATGTAGCTCAACGCATTGCCACCACGAGAGATAAGAGTGGCTGGGTGGTGGTAGTAGTATCAGCGATGGGGGATACCACTAACGAACTCATTAAGTTGGCTTATCAAACAACTAGCCAGCCTAGTGAGAGAGAGCTTGATGTTTTGTTATCCACCGGGGAGATTGTTACCAGCACCCTTCTGGCACTAGCGCTTCACGATATGGGTTATCAGGCGATTAGCCTCAGCGGTACCCAAGTGGGGATACGGACTGATGCTACCTATAGCCAAGCTCGTATCATAAAGGTTGAACCACAAAGGGTGGTTAAGGAACTAGAGAAAGGTAATATCGTTATTGTCGCCGGCTTTCAAGGTATTACTGACGAGATGGATATCACCACCTTGGGACGGGGCGGCTCGGATACTACCGCCGTAGCTCTGTCCGCCAGCCTTGGGGCCGAAGTATGCCAGATATATACCGATGTCGATGGCGTTTATACCGCTGACCCCCACCTTATTCCCGAGGCCCACCAGCTAACCGAAATCGGTTATGAGGAAACACTGGAACTGGCAAGTAATGGAGCTAAGGTAGTACACCCCCGAGCGGTTGAGCTGGGAGAACTATTCAATGTCCCTATTATGGTGGCTTCCAGTTTCACCCAAAACCGGGGTACATTAATTCACGGAGGAGCATCTATGGAAGTACGAAATAAAGCGAGGAGTATAACTTATGACCTTGATGTGGCCAAGATAACGGTGGTTGGTGTCCCCGACCAACCCGGCATTGCCGCAGCTATCTTTAAGCCACTAGCCACGGCCGGTATCAGTGTCGATACTATCGTTCAGAACGCCAGTATTGACAACATCACCGACTTAACATTTACTGTAGCTAAAACCCAGTTAACCAAGGCGATGGAAGTAGCTGAACCCATAGCCAGTTTAATCGGAGCCAAGGAATGCACCAGCGATTCTAAGTTAGGCAAAATTAGTATTATCGGCACCGGAATGCAGAACACTCCTGGCTATGCAGCTAGGATGTTTGGGACACTCAGCGAAAAGGGGATTAACATTCAGCTTATTACCACTTCAGAGATAAGAATAACCTGTATTATTAAGGAATCCAGAGTTAAGGACGCAGTTCGTGCCTTGCACCAGACGTTTGAGATGGAGACAGCAGAATAGACAAACAATAAATGGCGAATATATATATATTGTTTATCAACCTCATTATCTGTAGATTTCCTAATAAGGATTACTTCCTCTCAGACACCTGATGTGCGGACTTGCATTTCATCAGAGATGTGCCCTAAACTCTAACTTGTCTAGTCATTCTACCTAATGTAGAATCAGGTTAATAATAACTATGCTGGCAGAGGGATGTCATGGGATGTCATATCAGTAAGAGGAGTAGGCAAGACCAAACTGATGTGACCGATAACCAATAGCAGGAGGTTTAACTGAGTATGGTTTTAGGAACAACCAAGCAGGTAAACATAGAAGATGAGATGAGAAGTTCTTATCTTGACTACGCCATGAGTGTCATTGTCTCCCGCGCTTTGCCTGACGTACGGGATGGGTTAAAGCCTGTACACAGGCGTATTCTTTATGCCATTGAAGGCCTAGGGCTACATCAAAACTCCCCTCGTAAAAAGAGTGCCCGCATTGTTGGTGATGTGTTAGGTAAGTACCACCCTCATGGTGACGCTTCCGTCTATGATGCCATGGTGCGCATGGCACAGGATTTCTCTATGCGGTACACCCTAATTGATGGACAAGGTAATTTTGGCAGTATGGACAATGACCCTCCAGCCGCTATGCGCTATACAGAGGCACGCCTGACCGAGATCGCCGAGCAGATGTTAGTTGACATCGATAAAGATACCGTCAACCTCGTACCCAACTTCGATAATACCCTTAAGGAACCATCAGTTCTACCCACCCTATTACCTAATTTATTGATTAATGGCAGCTCTGGAATTGCCGTCGGGATGGCGACTAATATCCCACCTCATAATCTTGGGGAAGTATGTGATGCTATCTCCTATCTCATTGACCAACCTAAAGCCACAGTTGATGAACTCATCCCATTTGTTAAGGGACCTGATTTCCCCACAGCGGGCATCATCCTAGGACAGGAGGGGATTAAGAATGCCTATGCGACCGGGCATGGCAGAATAGTAGTTCAAGCTAAGGCTCACGTGGGAGATGCCCCAGAGGAGGGACGCCGCCAAATAGTGGTTAATGAGCTACCCTACCAAACGAATAAGGCGGCTCTAATAGAAAGGATAGCTACGCTAGTCAAGGATAAGAAAATAGGGGGTATAGCCGAACTACGCGACGAATCAGATCGACAGGGTATGCGCATTGTTATTGAACTGAAAAGAGAAACTCAACCGCAGCAAGTACTCAATAGTCTATATAAATACACCGGAATGCAGTCAACCTTCTTTGTTAACATGCTGGCATTAGTTGATGGTCAGCCTCGAGTAATCAGTCTCAAGGAAACCCTTCAACATTATATTGATTTCCGCCGTGAGGTCATCACTAGGCGTTCTCGGTTTGAGCTAAAAATGGCCAAGGCAAGAGCTCATATTCTAGAAGGACTAAAAATTGCTCTGGCCCATATAGATAAAGTAATTACCACTATCAAAACATCCAAAACGGCGGAAGCAGCCCGCCAAAACCTTATGACCAACTTTGAATTATCTACAGCTCAGGCGCAAGCTATTCTTGATATGCAACTACGCCGGCTGGCTAATCTAGAGCAGCGCAAGATACTTGACGAGTATGCCGAAATAGTAAAAACCATAGCTTATCTGGAAGACCTTCTGGCTAATCCTAAAAGAATGCTTCTGCTGATAAAGAAAGAGGTAAATGAACTAAAATCTAAATATGGTGACCCGCGGCGAACTGAGATAAGTGAGCAAGGGGTGGTAGAGTTCCGGGAGGAAGACCTTATCCCCCATCAAAGAGTGGTGGTAACACTTAGTGATAGAGGATTTGTTAAACGGGTACCTTCCGGTGCTTATACGCCCCAGCACCGCGGTGGAAAAGGTATCATTGGTATGGTAACCAGAGAGAAAGACGCGGTAAGGCTACTGACAGTGGCTGATACCCATGACAATCTACTATTCTTCAGTAACCGGGGCAAAGTCTTTCGCATTAAATGTCATGAAACCCCCTCCGATGGCTCTCGGATTGCTAAAGGAATGGCGGTGATTAATCTATTTCCCATTACTGAGGGGGAAAAAGTTACCGCCATGGTAACGATAACAGAACTTAAACCAGAGATCTACCTGCTACTGGCTACTCGCCAGGGGGAGATAAAGAAAACGGCCGGGGATAATTTCGCGTCAGTACGCAGTAGCGGACTTATTGCCATAGATTTAGAGGAAGGTGACGAGCTGGTAGCCGCTTGTTTAGCCACTGACCAAGATGACGTTATATTGGTAACTCAAAAAGGGCAGTCTATTAGATTCGCCGTATCTAAGTTACGAGCTAGCTCCAGAACCAGTGGCGGGGTGCGTGGTATTCACCTAGCACCCAATGACCAAGTAGTGGGCATGGATATTGCCTATCCAGACACCTTCCTTTTAGTGGTTACTGCCAGTGGCTTCGGCAAGCTCTCCTCAATTGAAGCCTATCCACGTCAACACCGTGCCGGTAGTGGGGTCAGGACTTTTCGGCTCCCTGAAGAAACAGATGAAGTTGCTGCTGCCAAAACGGTCTCTCAATCTCAGCAGGTGATGATTATTTCTGCAGACGGGATTGTCATCCGCACCCCCGTGAAAGAGAAAGACCCAAAAAAAGGTATCACTGTTCAAGGGAGAAGCACCCAAGGGGTAAGGCTAATGAAGCTTGGTGATGGGGACAAGGTAGTTGCTATCGCTCGCTTCGACCAAACAGGGTAAAAGTGCTTAAGAATATAATCGGGAGGTCTAATTATGAGTAATTCGCTTTTTTCTCTGGACGGGAAGATAGCTATCGTTACCGGTGGTAAAAGTGGGATAGGTAAGGCTATCGCCTTGGCTTTTGCCGAGGCCGGGGCCGATGTGATTGTCTGTGGCCGGACAATCGAAGATGGTGAGCTTACGGCGGTGGCGGATAGAATTCGGGACCTTGGTCAACGTTCTCTGGCGGTCCAAGCTGACATTACGCGCCGGGCAGACATCGATAATCTAGTCAAGAGGGTGATAGATGAATTTGGCCGCATTGATATTCTAGTGAACAACGCTGGTGTTTCTATCAGGGGTCAGTTACTCAAACTTAGTGAAGAAGATTGGGATAGAACTATGAATACTGACCTCAAGGGCTACTTCTCGTGCTGTCAGATTGTGGGAAGGAAGATGGTTGAGCAAAAGAGCGGAAACATCATCAATATCTCCTCTGACCTAACCGAGAAGGCTACCCCTATGATGGGTGCTTATATTATTGCTAAGGCAGGAGTAACAATGCTAACCCGCATGCTGGCTGTAGAACTGGCTAGGTATAATATACGGGTTAATACGATCAGTCCAGCTCTAATAAAGACAGAAATGAGTGCTTTCGCTTGGCATGACCCTGAGATTCGCAAAAAGTTTGAGATGGAGAGACCCACGGGACGATTAGGTGAGCCGTCAGATGTTGTTGGGGCGGCTATATTCCTCGCCTCTGGCGCTTCCAGTTACGTCTCCGGGCATAGCATTCTGGTGGATGGGGGATTACACGCCTAGAGTTCTGGCTGGCCTCATTTAGAATGACCGCAAGTAAGTCCTTTTCTAACTCAGTGCCTGATACTTCTGCCGGCACTGAGGTTGCCAGCGCTGGAGTCCGCATGCATTACAGGTTTCATAATGGCAGTCAGGTGTTTCTATGCTATCTAAGGCACGTAGATATTCTTGTTTCAAAAAAACAGTTGTTAGTCCCACATTAATATGAACCCAAGGCAAGGACTCGCCTAGGGAACGCTGCCGATGAGCATAAAAACTAGGATCAATCCCGGTATCCGCAAAAGCACGCCGCCAATTTTCATAATTAAAGTGCTCATTCCAGGCATCAAAAGTTGAACCAAGCTGCCAGGCACGATAGATAACCTCCCCCAATCGTCTATCACCTCGTGACAACACTGCCTCAAGCAAGCTGACTTTAGGCTCTTGCCAAGATAGCCTGGTCCCTTTCTGCCGCAGTCCCTGCTTAAGGAGTTCATACTTAGAGTTTAGCTGCGGTTCACTTTCCTGAGCTACCCACTGAAAGGGTGTATGCGGCTTAGGCACAAAAGCAGATAGGCTGATTCTTATCTGAGGTCTTTTCCCATTAGTCTTCCGACCTAGTGAGTGGACATTACCTACTAGCCTGATGATGTCCTCTATATCATCAGTGGTTTCGGTAGGTAAACCAAGCATAAAATATAGCTTAAGGTTTGTCCAGCCTTTTTCAAAGGCAATAGCCGCCGTTTGCATAAGTGTCTCTTCAGGAATGCTCTTATTAATGACTCGTTGTAGTCTTTCGCTCCCCGCTTCGGGAGCAAAGGTAAGCCCTGTCTTCCGGCGCGAGGGAAGAGAGCTCACCAATTTTACTGAAGAGCTGTTAATACGAAGGCTCGGTAGTGACAAAGCCAGATTATGGTCCCGATAACGGGAGGACAGACTATTTACCAACTCACCGATACCACAGTAGTCACTAGTACTTAATGAGACCAGAGAGACCTCATCATAACCGCAATTAGTAATAAGTTCCTCTACTGCCTGTAGCACCTCTTCTTGAGAACGTTCACGCGTTGGACGATATATATTCCCCGCCTGACAGAAACGGCAACCACGACTACAACCCCGTTTTATCTCCACCGCCCCTCGGTCATGAACTACTTCGATATAAGGAACTACTGGTTTAGTGACCGGAGAAGGAAGTGAGGATACTATTCGCTGCTGAATGATGGGGCTAGCCTGGGCTACAGTGGGTGTAATGCTTTTAAGTAAACCATCGGCCTGGTATTCCACCTGATACAAACTAGGCACATAAATACCGGAAATAGCCGCCACTTGACGAAACAATTGTTTTTTAGAGGCCCCCTTACCTTTCCAATTACGGAAGCCATCAAGTAATTCAAGCAGTACCTCTTCACCATCACCAATTATAAAAAAGTCAACGAAGTCAGTCATCGGCTCCGGGTTGAGGGTACAGCCCCCACCAGCTATTACTACCGGATGGGAATCATCTCTCTCAGCGGCCAAGACGGGTATTTGAGCCATATGAAGCATATTCAATACATTAGTGTAGACAAGCTCATAACCCAATGAAAAACCAATAATGTCAAAGTCCTTTAGCGAGCGCTTTGTCTCAAGACTAAACAGAGGGATACCCCTAGCTTTCAGTACTGCCTCCATATCTACCCATGGGGCATAAACCCTCTCGGCAAGAACATCCGGCTGGCTATTAAGTAGTTCG
>CAYFEZ010000059.1:0-7776 GCA_964342215.1 uncultured Dehalococcoidales bacterium
TGACCGTAAATTAGCCCCACCACCGAGCATGTGAGTAGCAAAGCTATGTCGCAGGGTATGAGGGCTAATTTCGGTAGCCAGGTTAGCCGATCTAGCATACTCTTTTAACTTTTGCCAGAAGCCCTGCCTTGTTAACCTCTCTCCTCGGGGATTAAGAAATAAAGCTGACCCCTCCTTATTATGTGCCAACTGGGGGCGAGTTTTATCTACGTATTCTTGTACTGTTATGGCTACCTGCTCATAAATAGGAACTAGCCGTTCTTTGTGTCCCTTACCAAAACAACGTACGTAACCATTTTTGGTATCCACGTCACTTAAATTCAAGGACACCAACTCCGTTACCCTCATGCCGGTAGCATATAATAATTCCAGCATCACTTTATCCCTCTTTGCTTCCACGGTGGACAGTTTAGCCGGTTGCTCCAGCAAAAGACGAACTTGGCTGATCGAAATAGGTTTAGGTAATGACTTGCCTATGCTGGGTGAACCTACATCTTGAGTCGGGTCATCCTTTATCTTACCTTCCGTCACCATAAAACCAAAGAAAGACTTGGCCGCCGCTACTTTACGGGCAACCGTGGTAGCCGCATAATTCCTCTCCTTGAGGTTAAGCAGATAGCTTATCAGCTCTTGTCGATGAAAACCAACCCACGCTGACATGGAGCCCTGCTTGGCGGACTCTCCCTCAATAAAGCTGACCAATTGATGCAGGTCGTTACGATAAGCCTCTATCGTGTTTTGAGAAAGGCCTTTTTCCACCGTCAGATAATTTAGAAAACTATTCACGTCTTCTCTCATCACAGTCCCTCTCTACTGGACAACTAAACAAACACCCACTAACTAGCACTTATTTTAACATACCCAAGGTAAGAGCACTCTGCATTCAGTCTGATTGACGGAATTTTACCACCTTTTCTATTTTATGTCTAGTCAATTTAGCTAATAGTACCATCATTACTTACTCTTATTCTTCCTTCTCCCTAATAATCTATTAGATCAGGCTTACCCAAAAGGGAGATAAACTCCGAAGCGTCAAGCATGTGGTTGCGGTTTTGGGGAAGGGACTGTTGGTAAACTGAAGCCTCTCGGGTAAATGATGTACTAAATGGAGATTATTACTTTAACTTATCTGATATCTTTTGAGCCACAGCTACCAGTTCAGGACATTCGATAACTCTACGAATTCCTTTAAGTCGCGTATTGCCTTGGCTACTTCTCTTCTTATTCTATACTGCCAAGCCCCTGTGTTAACAAATATTGCTCTAATATCTTTCTTTTCATGCCGTCAGGTAAACCATTAGTCTGCTCCAATAACGTAGCTAGTTCCTCTACCGGAATTAATATATTACCTAGGTATCTGATGGGAAAACTGGTGATAGACGTTAAGATTCCCCCGACCACGGGGATTTTTTGTGTTCTGCGTCTCCTTTCAAGACTTGTCAGAACGTAGTCAATATTTTCGTTAATTCTCCTATCCATGGGTCTTAGCGCATATTTTTCCTCTTTGCCAGAATCAGGGAAGGTAAATGTAAGATTTATGTCGGTTACGTTATCAGGCGTTGTGAAAACTATATAACCCGATTTCCTTTCATTCCGTAACAGAGACGTTTCCCATAACTGGTTAGCTAAAGAATCGACTAATACGGCTTCCAAAGATTGTTCAGTCTCCCCCGATGCTACTACCACTATGATTTGGTCAGTCCATCGTCGGAAAGAGTCATTCTGGTTCCGTAGGTTTTCAACTTCATATTCAACCACGAGGTAGATTTCCCCCTCAGCAGGTATATCACCATCTATTTTATCAATTATCTGAGCACTACGAATCCGGAATGCGTGAGCATTATCACCGCTTTTCTGCGCTAAAGACCCAGCAGAACAGGCAGTAGAAACCCCAATCACGACAACCATCAAAACTAACAGGGTGAATCTAAATCCTCTCCCTTTAAATAGACCTACCAAATTTCTCATCTTAACTCCTCAACCGATACCACAGGTATTAATCCTACGCGTTAATTCAAGTCATCCTGCTTTGATTTTACTCTTTTTTCATAAGATGTCAATACCATGCTCCTTTTCGTGCCATTACCTCTACCCTTTGCTTAAATCTTATTAATAATTTTGCACCTAGGTTGTGCATTCATCGCATAACTATAACTAAAATTCATCACTACCAAAGACCATTCATCAACTGTTATCCCTTTAATCCACCTCTTAAACGACTTCTTTTGCCTCACTCTTTAGGCTCTGCTAAAATATAGTTAAAGTTATTATCATCTCGTTAGGATTAGGGATTAAAGGGAATAGATTGACCAGTAATCTTATGGTCGAGCAATTAAAACAGCTACCACCCAGCCCGGGTGTATACCTTATGAGAGACGCCAGTAGGGATGTTCTTTACGTAGGTAAGGCGGCCAACCTCCGTCATCGGGTAAAGTCGTATTTTGGCACTAGGCAAAAATTATCACTCAAACTGCAGCGGATGGTACCCCAAGTTAGTGACTTTGATTTCTTTGTTACCTCTTCAGAACAGGAAGCTCTTCTCCTGGAGTTAAACCTGATAAAGCAATACCGTCCCCGATATAATGTCCGTCTTAAAGACGACAAGACCTTTCCTTATCTAAAAATAGACCTCAACAATGACTGGCCAGCAGTCTATGTTACCCGACGCTGGGAAGAAGACGGGGGACGTTACTTCGGTCCATTTGCCAGTGCCCGGTCAGTACGCCAGACACTTAAGGTGATAAAAGGACTCTTCCCTTTTCGTTCTTGTACCAAACTCATAAAGGGCTTCGATTCCCGGGCTTGCCTTGAGTATTATATTAGAGATTGCGTCGGCCCCTGTATTGGCGCAGTAACTAGGGCAGAGTATGCTGAGATAATAAAGCAGGTTGTCCTTTTCCTTGAGGGTAAGCAGGAAACTGTAGTCCAAGAGCTTGAGAACAAAATGGAGAAAGCGGCTAAAGCTCTAAATTTTGAGCAGGCGGCCCTGCTTAGAGACCAGATTAAAGCAGTGGAGCAGGTCATTGAGGGGCAGAGAATTGCGATGACGGTGAAGGGAGAGCAGGACGTTATTGCCTTTGCTGGTGATAAAGACCAGGCTTGTGTCCAAGTTTTCTTTATCCGTCATGATAAGCTAATTGGGAGAGATAGCTTTGCCCTGCAGGGTACTCGTTCTGAAGACCCACAACAGATTATGGCCAGTTTTATCAAGCAGTTTTATGGCTCTAGTCCTTACCTCCCACCACTATTACTACTCCAGTATCCAGTAGAGGACAAGACGGTCATTGAAAAGTGGCTCCAAAGCAGGAGAGGAGGCAAGGTTCATATTCAAGTTCCCCAACGTGGCGGAAAGAAACAGCTGGTAAAAATTGTAGCTGAAAATGCGGAACAAGGCTTGGAACAACTTAAGATCAAGCAACAGGGGCCCCCTACTGAACTCAAGACTGCCTTAGCCGAGATAGAACAAGAACTACAGCTGAATCGCCCACCGCTCCGGATAGAAGGCTATGACATCTCCGACATACAAGGGACCGCCGCTGTGGGTAGTATGGTAGTCTTCGATAACGGTAGACCAAAACCGTCTCTCTATAGACGCTTCAGAATTAAAACAGTATCCGGGGCTGATGACTATGCCATGCTAAGAGAAGTACTCAGACGGCGATTTAAGCGAAGTCTTGAAAGTGATGTCTCGGCACCAACTAGTTGGGTAATTATACCAGACTTCATTCTTATTGATGGTGGTAGAGGACAACTTAATGCTGCACTAACCGTAATGCGTGATGCCGGAGTAGGTTCTATCCCCATAGTAAGTTTGGCTAAGGAAAACGAGGAAATTTTTGTTCCTGGGAAGACACAACCTATTGTGTTACCCCGCAGTTCCCCGGGTCTTCAATTACTGCAGCGTCTGAGGGATGAGGCCCACCGCTTTGCCTTGGGCTATCACCAAAAGATTCATAAAAAGGAGACTTTCGTCTCAGCTCTAGATATTATCCCTGGTATCGGACCAAAATATAAACGCAGTCTACTTAATCAATTTGGTTCAGTCCGAGCCATCCAGGAAGCGTCTGCAGATGAGTTAGTCGCTACAGGAAAGATTAGCAGGAGTCTAGCGGAAAGAATAAAGGAATACCTGTGATAGACAATGCCGGCTAATTTACCACCACAATATTTTGAGGCAGAAAAGGCTTTTCGTGCGGCCAATAACGCGCCACAGAAGATAGCGGCGTTGGAAGAAATGTTGGCGATCATGCCCAAACACAAGGGGACCGACCATCTCCGGGCAGAGCTGAGGCGAAGGATTGCCAAATTAACCCAGTCGCTAGATAAAAAGATGGCTACCCACCGAGCGTCAACGGTTATTGAGAAAGAAGGGGCAGCCCAAGTAGTAGTAATCGGCTCCCCTAACGCGGGTAAGTCTCAACTCGTTTCCAGTGTTACCAATGCTTCGCCAACTGTAGCAGAATACCCCTTTACCACACACACTACTACTCCTGGGATGATGGAATTTGAGAATATACAGATACAGCTAATTGATACCCCCCCACTTGTACCCCAGTCTATTGAGTTCTGGTTACCTCATATGATTAGACGGGCTGATGCCCTGCTGGTTATAGTAGATTTAAGTAATACCCCACTAGCTCAGCTTGAGATTATCATTACCCAATTGGAAAAGATGGGAATAAAAATTGGCAAAGGAAAGAGTGAAGAAGAGGTTGTTTTAAGCCAGCAGAAGGCCGTAATCGCCGCTAACAAGTCTGACTTGGAAAGTGGTCATGAGAACTGTATCGCTCTAAAAGATAAATATGACGGGCGATTACCGATTGTTGTTATCTCAGCCAGAGAAGGGGGCGGCCTAGAGGAGTTAAAACTTGAAGTATACCAAGTACTCGATATTATTCGAGTGTATACTAAGACACCGGGTGAAAAACCGGACTTTAGTGACCCAATAATCCTTAAGAAGGGAAGCACACTACAGGATGCCGCAACCTCTGTTCATAAGGAATTCCGGGCCAAACTGAAATATGCTCGCATTTGGGGTTCAGGTAAGCATGATGGTGTCATGGTAAAAAGAGACCACGTCCTCCGTGATGGTGATGTAATAGAACTACACCTGTAAAACAGGATAACAAGTTTGTAAAGAGTTGCCGATGGTGCTAGGATAGAACCATCCCTAGCAGGAATGAGGGGTGAGGTATGCCCATTAGACCGGGGTGGTCGGACGCTTACTGGAAGACACTTGATAAAGAGACGGTAAGAAAAATACGAACAACCTGCCCTCGTTGTGGTAGTTCTAGCACCTTTTACAACAAGCAGTTCAATACTTGGCGTTGTGGTAAATGTGAATATTCATTCATAGTGAAAGGTTTCGGCGATGAAATACCATGGTGGAAACGCCTGTTCCAAAAGTAGGTCACATTAACTCCGCCAGGCTAACTTCGAAAAGAGATTCTCTACGTTTGGAGATAAATGGGCTGTCCCGCGCAATTCTATTATGCTTGTTGTCACCAACTGATCTGTAAAAGAAACAGGCCACGCCCTAGGAGAGTTGATTAAAGTTAATAGGTTACCATCCTCATTTTACTCATACCCTTACCTATTACTATCTCATTCGTTAGTTTAAAGCTAGTACACGGTATTCCTATTGGTAAAGAGAATGCCTTCATACCCAAGTTATGGGGAAATTTACGATGAGTTTGGGGAAACATAAGAGTAGATTTAGCGTCGTATTAACAACTAGTGCTGGCTTACAATAAAAACTGGCTAATCGCTACTGCCAGACCGCTTTGACTAACATCAAGGGTAATATGGTCGGCGGTAGCCTTTACCTCATCGGGGGCATTGTCCATAGCAATAGCTAGACCAGCTGTGGAGAATAAGGGTATGTCATTAATCCCATCGCCTATAGCGATAACCTCACCCAGAGATACTCCCAGATGCAAAGCTAAGGCAACTAGGGCCTTCCCTTTTGAGACTTCGGGAGCCACAATATTGATGAAGTCAATACCGGAATAAGCCGGTGTCCTGACCCAACTGAAGTGAAGACTACCATCGAATCGGCGGCAGAAACTACTGGCTATCTCAACTTCCTCAGGATTAGTGGCTACTACCATCCCTTTAATGATTCCATCCTGCTCACCGAACTTTGCGGAATCTACTATAGTGGGCTCTATATTAAAGAACTCACGATGAGCCTTGGTTGACCACGTTTCCCGCTCCGCAAAATAGTGTGTCGCTGAGTATAGTTCAAGGTCGATATTATGCCGGTGAGCCAGTTCGACCATTTGCTTTACTACCACTTTACTGAGTGGTTGAGAATAGACCTCCTTACCCTGAGAGGGATCGCTTACCAGAGCCCCATCAAAGAACATGTGATAGCCATCCAGATCCAACTGGTCGATAATCCACAAACAGGCTTGCGAAGCCCGCCCGGTTGACAAAGAAACCTGTACGCCCGAATGACAGGCTTTGGCCAGTGCCTCCCTATCCTGAGTCGAAATAATGCCATCCTTACCTATTAAAGTACCATCTATATCTATAACTAAAAGCTTATAAGTCATCAGTAGTCCTATCCCCATTTACAAGTGCTGGTAAAAACTTTTGTTAAATTAAGCCGTAGTAAAGTGAGTGGCGTATGAGCCAAGTCACTTCGCCTTGGCCTGCTTTTCCGGATAGAATCTGTCCCGCTAGTGATCATGGAGCCAGCCTGAGGTGCCAATATAATAGTACTGTGCCATTAAACCTTTGATACTCCTTGTGTCTTGACTACCCTTCTTGCTTTAGGTATATTAGTTCCAGAATCACACCACCGATAGCCTGGGTGTCAAAATAGGTGAAGCTTAAACTCTTACCCCCATACTGAAAGGAGGGATTAATCCCCTGCCTGATCATTTCAGCCAATATTCTATTATAGCTGTCAAAGTTGTCGGTATAGCTACCAGCGTGGTGAAGACCTTCTCCTTTGTTGTGGAGGAAATCGGTATAGAATTCGCCTCCCTCTAAGACCTGGATTAGCTCGATTTCCATAACTCCTCCCTGAGCTATGGCCATTTTAAGCCGACTGGGGCTAGATTCACCATACAATGTAGCTCTCTGCAGATTAGTGTCATAGATAGTGAACGGCCCAATGCCAAACGTTGAAGAGTAATACTCTGCCGCCTTTTCCGCATCCTTAACCACAATGCCAATTTGATTAATTGGTGGGAACACTGTCTTTACCCCAGCTTTCTTTTTTCTTAATTATAGCAAACAATTGTTACAAATTGACAATGACCTGGTAGCTCGGTAAACTAAACTTACCGAGGAGAAGAATGGTATGACAAATATTGAAGCTGCAGGTCAGCAGTTAGCTGAGGCTCTTAAGGGTTATAGCGCTGATTATATCGAGGCACACCTTGAGGAGAGCCAGTCCAGTCATATTACCTATCGGGGGAGGGAACTAGATGCTATTGGCCGGACCACTGTCATCGGGGGGAATGTGAGAGCCTTGGTGAGAGGTGGTTGGGGCTTCGTTAGCTTTAATAACCTTAGTGAATTACCCAGTAGAATAGAACTAGCCGTGAAGCAAGCCCAGTTTGCTGGCACCACAGAAAGCAAGCTGAGTTCGGTAGAACCAGTGGTGGATATAGTGCCTAGTGGTATAGAAAAAAATCCAGTGACCATCCCCCTAACCGAAAAGAAACACTTACTGGATGATTACAATGATATCATCTGGCGTACACCAAAACTCCAGACTTCAATTATTGGCTATGGTGATAGCCATAAAAAGGTCATCTTTCT
>CAYFEZ010000060.1:0-7701 GCA_964342215.1 uncultured Dehalococcoidales bacterium
TTCGTTAACCCCCTTCTCTACCGCCGGAATATAATTCTTAGGTATGGTACCCCCTACTATTCTATCGGCAAACTCACGGCCACTTCCTCTAGGCACAGGCTCTAATTCTAGAAGAACATGCCCATATTGACCGTGACCCCCAGATTGCTTTTTATGTTTATACTCAGCCTTACTGGGCACAGTGATGGTCTCTTTATATGGAACCTTTGGAGTTTTCAGCTCCACGTTTGCCCCGAACTTACGTTGCATCCTGTCTACTGCTACTTTAAGGTGAGTATCACCAAGACCAGATAGAATAGTTTCATTGGTATCAACGTCCCGATGCACCCGTAGGGTAGGGTCCTCCTCGCCTATCCGGGATAACGCCGCTCCCAGTTTATCTAGGTCAGCATTAGACTTAGGTTGCACTGCTTCACCAAATATCGGCTCCGGGAATAGAATTGAGGTAATTTTCACCGGGTGATCCTGACTACCCAATGTATCCCCGACACCGGTCAGACTAAGTTTAGCTACGGCGCCTATGTCTCCTGCCCCCAGTTGGGATACTGGCTCTTGGATTTTACCTCTCACCATAAATAGTTGGCCGATGCGTTCTACCTTACCCTGCGTTGTATTCCATACTTGAGAATTACTCTTAATAGTGCCGGTATAAACCCGAAAGTAAGTTAGTTTACCGATAAATGGGTCGGCAGTAGATTTAAATACTAGGGCAGCTAATGGGGCTTCCTGATTTGGCTCAATGGTTTGCTTAGTCGAATCGCCAGTAATATTTACCTCCCGCTCTTTGGGTGAGGGTAGGTAGTTATATACTGCATCCAGCAGTGGGGCAATCCCTATGTTCTGCAAAGCTGACCCGACCAAAACAGGCACCACCTTACCCGCTACTACCGCCTGCCGCAAGCCATCGTTAAGCTCACTAGGGCTGAGTTCTTCCCCCCCTAAATATTTCTCCAGTAAGCTATCATCAGCTTCAGCTATCGCCTCTATTAGTTTTTCTCGGAAAGAACTGGCTTGTGTTTGCAGCGATGAGGGTATTTCTGCTTCCTTCATTGGAGAACCGATATAGCTTTTCATTGCCAGCAGATCAACTACCCCTTGAAAATTATCCTGGGCGCCAATTGGCATTTGTAACGGTACGCACCTTGAGCCAAACTTTGATTGAATCTCCTCTACGGTTCGAGAGAAGTTAGCGTTCTCGCGGTCCATTTTGTTAATAAAGATAAGACGAGCTAGGTTAGCGTCTGCACTATAAGCCCACACCTGCTCGCTACCAACTTCAACACCCGAGGCGGCACATATTGTAATGATTGCCCCCTCACTAACCCGTATTGCCGCCTTGACCTCACCGACAAAATCGGAGTAGCCAGGAGTATCAATAAGATTAATCTTAGTTTCCCGCCACTGGCAGGGAAGCACAGCTAAATTAAGACTAATCTTGTGTTTTATTTCATCGGGGTCATAATCCGAGGTGGTAGTTCCATCATCAACCTTGCCTAACCGGCTAATTGTTCCGGTAGCAAGCAGAATTACTTCTACCAGTGATGTCTTACCAGCACCGTTATGAGAGAGTAGAACAAGGTTACGAATATCTTCCAATCCGAGTTGTGGCATCTATTCACCTCTTCCCTGCAAATTATTTCTACTGATATTATAATCGTAGTCGGCAAATACGACAAGCAACTGTACCTGAATTAGTTGTACCTAGCGAGCCCGCCTTCTGCAAAACAAAGGCAATAGCCATAACAAAACGATTACGCCAATCAAGGGAAATGGTAAGGATGAAGTGCCCTTTCGGTTTATAGTAGTGACAGCTGATGGTTCGGTAAGCGGTTCGACGGGAGCTATTGGCTCTTCGGATATTTCATAGCCAGCAAGTTCAGTACTGATGACTTCTTTAGGCGCCCAGCCCAAGTGGTTATTTTTTGCGGTTGCCTCAGCCCAGACCCAACCCGACTCACCATCCAGCTGAAAAATTACGGCCGCCTTTTTATAGTCAGGCAAGTAGACCATTGCTGCGGTATGACCAGGGCCAACTGCGATAGCGGAGCGGTATCCGGCACCTTTATACATAATGGCTAGTAGCACAGTACTATCTTCGCAATCACCATAACCAGCCCTATTCTGGACAATTATAGAAGCTAATTCATCAGCATTTTGAGCGTACTCCTCATGATTAAACTGGTCGATATCAGTGGTATAGTTTACCCTGTCCCGTACAAAGCGAAATATTGCTTCCGCCCGCTGTATTTGGTTGGGGTATTCGGTGATAAACTGTTCGCCTAGACTATGGGCCAAGTCAGTATGCTCCCCCAAGCTTTCAAAAGCTATAACCGGACGAAAAGTTATCTCTGATATTTGATAAAAGCCGTCCTCCCCAAAGGCCCTAGTTCTACTTATTCCCCAGTCATCGAATATATCACCATTTCTCTCCTGAGCACCTTCGGATGGGTTTGCCGAAATACTATCAGTATCGACTATCACAGCGACCAATACTGATATTATGAGTAGTAATATTTTGATCCTTTTCATAGCGGTCCAGTTAGTGCGGCATGAAGAATTAAGCCAAAGAAAACGAGATAACCAAAGACATAAATCCCTACTGCCACTGGACTTTGATTAATACTAATAAATGGTATTTTTGGGGTTAGCTTATCGACAATATAGAATAGAGCTATCCCGATAAGTAGGCTCACCACAAAGCTTATCGCTAATATACCCCATGTTCTAAAATCAAAGATGTAGCCTGCTATCGGAGCGACAACCACAGTGAGTGACGTGGTCGCCCCGTGGATGACCAGACCAACCAATATAAAAAAACCGGCAATAAATAATCCGGTGGCAACCGGGTCTTCGCTAATACGCTGGCGCTCTTGAATATGAGGAGTAAGAGCGTCCAACGTCCTGATTCCCAGCCAAGCGAGAATGGTGGAGATGAAAGCTAGTAAAGTAACTTTGGCTAGCCATATCAGGACAACTAACCAGAAGGGGAACACTAAACCCAGCTCATTCATGGTATATCCTCCTTACACTACGTCAGGTTAAGAGCAGCGGAGTAACAAAAGTCTCAACGATGGCCGCGGGTAAGAATAAGGTAACAGCTATTGTAAGATACCGTAAATTCTGTTTCAATGAGGGCAGCAGTTGATTTCTTCTGTCTTTTTTAAACAGGGCTAGTATTACTGTCGCACCGAAGGCAAGAGCCGCCGCCTCACCTAAAATTAGCGCTGGAATTTCAAAAATACCATGGGGCAGCAGCCCGGCTAACAGGAAACCAAGAGATTTTTCTTGGATGACAATCTGTGATATCGAGGCTATTACCCAACCGTTGAGGGTTAGAGCCAGTATTGGGACTAGGCAAAGAATGGGGCTGAGCAGGAAGCTCATCACCAGTATTGAAGTATTCTTAATGAAGATAATTAAAGCAGTGATGGCAGGAGGAAATGAGGATAGGATACGGGCAAATTCCTTAAAAGCGGCAATATCTCGAGAAAGGGTGTCGCTGGTACTAGCCGGAGTGGCCAAACTACCAAAGAACAAACTAATGCCAAATAAAAAAATAGTAATAAAAATCCATCTTTTATAGTTCATATTACTAACATCTTGTCTAACCTGATTTCCCCTTAATTGCCCTGAGTTTGCTCGTTAGCAGTGGTAGTATTTCTTGAAGGTCGCCGACAATACCGATATCCGCCATTTCGAATATGGGGGCATTGGGGTTTTTGTCAACAGCCAGGATGAATTTGGAATCCAAGACACCGGTAGAAAACTGGGCGGCTCCGGAAATTCCCAGAGTAACCAGAAGCCGTGGCGCTATAGTCCTTCCACTTTGCCCAATCATATTCTCCGCAGATATCCAGCCTGCGTCAAGGGCAGGGCGGGTTCCCGCTACACTCCCATTTAGCATCTGAGCAATCTCAGTCAAGGCCTGGAATCCCCCTGGAGAATCCAAGCCCCAACCGCCGACTACCACCACATCGGCTTGCTCCAGAGTGGCGGTTTCGTCCTCTTCTACTACTACTTCCACAATATCAAGACGAGCAGCCCGGTCCTCTACTTTAACTGGAATAACCTCACCGATTCTCTGGTTCGGCTCTGATGGAGGAAATATACCAGGTTTAACCGTAGCCATTTGCGGCCTTTTCTTGGGACAAATAATCTTGAGAGTCAGATTACCTCCCCACCCCGCTACCACGGTTACTAGCTGGCGCTTTTCCTTAATTTCCTCAATATAAAGGTCGATACAGTGAGCAGTAAGCCCGGTACCTAGCCTAGTTGCTACCCTGGAGGCCGTCTCTCGCCCCAAGCTGGTGGCACCCCAAAGGACTATATCCGGCTGGTGAATCTGGACAAGCCTAGTCATAAGATGGGCACAAAGTTCGGTTTCAAAAATAGTCAGGGAAGAGTCATCAGCCAGAAAGACTTTATCGGAACCGTGCTCTATGAGTTTCGTTACCAATTGTGTGGAGTCAGCGCCGACCAATACCGCGGCAACTTCCCCTCCACCTAACTGCTGGCACAATTCCTGAGCCTTACCCAGAAGCCCTAGGGAGACCGTAGTTAGCTTTCCCTGGTATTGCTCCGTCCACACCCATACCTGTCTCTTATTTTTAATCTGAGAGCTCACAGCATCTCCAACTTCATTAATCTTTCGATGGCTAGGGTTACTACTTCTTCGGGCGTGCCCTGAAGAATATCACCCTGTCGCTTGGCATGAAACTCGCTCATCTCAAAAAACTGAGTAGGAGACCCGCTGTGGCCGACACAACTGATATCGGTACTGGTATCAGCGGCACACCAGCTATTTAGCTCTTTATTAGTTATGGCCATTATCCCCGATATGGTGGGTAGGCGTGGTTGATTAATTTTATTGGTTACGGCTATCACCGCGGGAAGTTTTATCCTGACTTTGATATAACCCCGCTCCCATATCCGCCTAACGAGGAGACTTTGCTCTTCATCAAAAGTGAGTTCTTCTGCATCAGTGATACCGGGTAGATCGAGCAGCTCCGCCAGCTGCAAAGCTACCTGTCCAGTACCACTATCAATTGTAGCAGCACCACAAAGGACGAGGTCAAAATGCTCAAGCTTGCCAATCCCATCGGCTAGTGCCTGGGCGGTAGCCAAGGTATCAGCGCCGGCAAAGGCCTGATCGCAAAGATGGATAGCGGCATCGGCACCAATAGCTAAAGCTTCTTCCAAGGTCTTTTTTGCTTGAGGAGGCCCCATAGTGAGTACAATAACGCTTCCGGAAAACTTCTCCCGGATTCTTAAGGCTTCTTCAAGAGCATTCCTGTCCCCGGGATTGATTGCTGCCGGTACCCTTTCTCGGTCTATCGTCCCCCTTGTCCGATCGAGCGAGACCTTACTGAGATAATCCGGATGGGGGACTTGCTTCACGCAGACTACAATGTCATAGGGCATATTAAGAGATGATGCTTCTCCCGATCATATTTTTCATGGTTTCCTGACTGCCAGCGGCGGCAAAAAGTTCAATGGAGTCATTAAGGCGACGTACCACCTCATACTCCGGGATGGTACCATAACCACCCATTATCTGAATAGCTTTCATGGCAATCTCGCTGGCCAAATTACAGGCGTATAGCTTACTCCGTGCAATGGCACCAGTGGCTTCTCTGGGACTCTTGCCCTGGTCCAAAAGCCAGGCGGCATAGTAGCACAACCACCGGGCAGCCTCAATATCAACATTAGCGTCGACCAACATATACTGGATGGACTGAAGTTCAGCAATGGGTTTACCGTAAAGTATTCTTTCTTTAGCATATTTCAGACCAGCTTCATAACATCCTTCCGCAATACCCAGTCCCACGCCGGCAATACCAGTACGGGCAATAGTACCAATCGCGGCCATGGCTATCGTCATACCTTTCCCCTCCTGACCAAGAAGATTAGATTTGGGCAGTCGGCAGTTAGTGAGAACAATATCACCTACCGGCAAACCGCGGAGTCCGGGGAAATTTTCTCTCCGGGGAGTATCAAAACCAGGAGTTCCCTTTTCCACCAGAAAGGTGCTGAATCTATCGCCAGTTTTGGCCACAACAATGGCAAGGTCACACACCGGAGCTAGGGTGATAAAAACCTTCCTTCCGTTAAGAACATACTCATCACCAACCAGTTCTGCAGTGGTAGTTATAGCAGAAGGGTCGGACCCACCACTAGACTCGGTAATGGCGGTAGCGGAAATGAGGTCAGCTCGACATAAGGGAGGAAGGTATCCCTCTTTCTGTTCTTCGGTGCCGAAGTTTTCTATAATGTAAATCCCCAGTGGTCCGGTTTCCAAGAAAAAGCCTAGCGATGCATAGACTCGGGAAAGCTCTTCGATAGCTATCATTTTGGCCAGATGCCCCATTCCATTACCGCCATATTTCTTAGAGGTTGTTATACCCAGTAGCCCTAACTCGGCTATTTTCATAACCAGGTCTTGAATAAACTCACCCTTCTCATCCAAGACTAATGCCTTGGGAACTACCTCTCTTTGGGTAAATTCCCTAACTGTGTCTCTGAGAATCTCCTGCTCACGGGTAAGACTAAAGTCCATTCTTATCCTCCTTTAGTTTCTATTTCTCTTGCCAGGCATCCTTACCAATAAGGGATACAAAGACGCATCCGCCTAAACTCTCGACTAGATTCTTGCTTTTACGCTTAGTAATTTTATGTAGTTCTTGCAGATAGCGTGAACCGATAGGAATTACTAGCCGTCCATCTAAGGCTAGCTGAGCTAGAAGGCCAACCGGTACCCTAGGAGCACCGGCAGTAACAATTATGGCATCATAAGGTACCTCACGCTGCCAGCCTAGAGTACCTTTAGCCAAGTGCATCTCTATATTAGTATAGCCCAGGCTATCTAATAGGTGCTTAGCATTTTTAGCAAGAGCGGGGAGACGCTCTACGGTAACTACGGATCGGGCAAGCTCAGCCAGAATAGCTGTCTGGTATCCACTACCGGTACCTATTTCTAATACTTCTTCGTAACCAGTAAGTTCCAAAGCCTGTGTCATAAGGGCAATGACATAAGGTTGTGATATTGTCTGGTCTAGGCCAATGGCCAAAGCCCTGTCTTCATAGGCAAACTGCCGGCTCTCTAGCGGAACAAACAATTCCCGGGACACCCGTGCCACGGCGGCTAATACCCGCTCATCTTTAATATCAGTACTAAGGTGCTTAACTAACCTGGTTCTAGCGGCTTCAAAGTCCATAATAGGCCCCTATAACCAGGATGAGCTAGGATAAACAAAAAACAACACTATCAAGAGAGCCAGTATTATCCCTGCCAGAATACCTATTCTTCGTAGCTCAGACGCTATGTGGGGATATCGTGTAGTAGACAGTGTTGTTAACGGAGTGGGCACACTTGTCGAAGGAGGTACTTCAAGTTGGGAAACAGGCCTATCGGTTTTAACCATTGCTTGCCGCTGGGAAGGAATAGAGGGAAAACCGTGCCTGTGCCTTCTTTTTTTTCCTTGAGCTAACTTCCGTTGTGATTTTCCAGGCATTTATCACCTTCTTCTGATTAAGTTCCTGTCGGACAACCTTCCACCCCTAGCTACTTGGCCCGGGGATGTGATTTATCATAGGTACGACGGACATACTCGGTAGTAAGGTGGGTGTAAACCTGGGTAGTCGAGATGTTAGCGTGCCCCAGTAATTCTTGAACTGACCGTAAATTAGCCCCACCACCGAGCA
>CAYFEZ010000061.1:0-7664 GCA_964342215.1 uncultured Dehalococcoidales bacterium
CCAAGCTTACTTCCCGGGAACTGGAGATTATCCTGACCTCCCGAGAGATGGGTAAGGGTCACCGAGTACCAATGGCTGGCATCCCCTATCACACACTAGAAAACTATCTGGCCCGGCTAATCAATCGGGGGCATAAGGTGGCTATCTGCGAGCAGGTAACCAAGCCGGGAGATACCAAGGGATTAGTCGAACGCGATGTGGTTCGGGTGGTGACACCGGGAACTATAGTTGAGCCTAACCTCCTAGATAGCAAGACCAATAATTACTTAACCAGTCTGGTTTTCGAGGAAGAAACAGTGGGTATAGCCTACGTTGATATCACCACCAGCGAATTTGCTACTACCCAGATCTCCCTCCAGCGGGCTATTCCCGAGCTGGAACGACTTAAGCCATCCGAGATTATTATCGCAAAAGGTTCAAATTTACCCGATTTGAACTTAGTCACTCCGGTAACACGCCTTGATGATTACTGGTTTGAACTTGATACCGCTCGGCAGACCCTACTGGACCACTTTGGTGCAGCTACCCTTGATGGTTATGGCTGCTCCCATCTACCACTGGCGATAATGGCGACCGGTGCTATTATCCACTATCTTAAAGAAACACAGAAATGTATTATGGGACAACTGACCCGGCTTTCCACCCACTCTACTGATTCCTTCATGGCGCTGGATGTACAAACCCAGAGAAACCTGGAACTTTTCTATAGCAATCGCTCCGGAACTACGGCTGGCTCACTACTATCAATTATCGACTTAACCAAAACGGCTATGGGTGGTAGATTATTAAAGAGGTGGCTGGGTCAGCCACTGCTTGATATGGCCGAATTAGTTAGCCGACAGGATATCATCAATTGGTTCGGCAGTAATAGCCTGGCCCGTAACCAGACCATCTCTTTGCTTGGTGAAGTGGCTGACCTTGAGCGACTCATTAACCGGGTAAAGAGTAATATTGCTAACCCTCGCGAGCTGGTTACCCTACAGAGCAGTCTGGAGGTCATCCCCAAATTAATCACCATAATTGAAAGTGACAACAGCCAAATTACCTCAATCAAAGGTGAACTCAAGCCCCGCCAGGATGTGGTCGATTTGATTACCGAAGCTATAGAAACGGAGCCTTCATCCAGTTTGGGTGAAGGTGGAGTAATAAAGCATGGTTTTTCCGAGGAACTGGACAACCTCCGCTTGTCCTCTAAGAATGCCAAGCAATACCTTGCTAATCTGGAGCGCCAAGAAAAAGAAAAGACTGGGATTAAATCATTAAAGGTAGGCTATAACAAGGTATTTGGCTACTATATAGAGATATCTCAATCTAATTTAGCTCAGGTGCCTCAGAACTATATTCGGAAGCAGACACTGGTCGGTGGTGAGCGCTTCTTCACTCAAGAGTTAAAGGAGTATGAGTCACTGATTTTAAACGCTCAGGCCAGAATTACCGAACTTGAGACTAGTCTTTTCCAGCGAGTATGTCGTCAGGTAGCCATGGATAGCGAGCGCATTCTGGCTTTAGCCCACACTTTAGCCAATATCGATGTCCTTTCCAGCTTAGCCGAGGTAGCGGTGCGACATAGCTACGTCCGGCCCGAGTTAACCTCGGATAACAAGATAATCATCAGTCAAGGACGCCACCCGGTAGCAGAAAGGAATCTGGTTGATAGTAACTTTGTGCCTAACGACACCTATTTAGCCGATGATGATACCCAGCTTATCATTCTGACCGGACCTAATATGTCGGGGAAGTCGACCTACCTGAAACAGATTGCTTTAATTGTGCTACTCGCCCAGATGGGCAGCTTTGTGCCTGCCACCTCCGCTACTATCGGATTGGTCGACCGTATTTTTACCCGCATCGGTGCCCGGGAAGATTTAGCCACCGGTCAATCCACCTTTATGGTGGAGATGGTAGAGACGGCCAACATCCTGAATAATGCTACCCCACGTTCCCTAATCATCCTCGATGAAATCGGACGAGGTACTAGCACCTATGACGGACTGTCTATCGCCCAAGCCGTCGCCGAGTACATCCACAATTATCACGGGATGGGAGCAAAAACCATATTTGCCACCCACTACCATGAGATGGTAGCGCTGGCCAGTTTCCTGCCCCGGGTGAAGAACTTCAATGTGGCCGTAACTGAAGAGAGCGGGGAGGTTATCTTCTTACACCGGATTGTGCCCGGAGGCGTAGATAAGAGCTACGGCATCTATGTGGCCAAGTTAGCCGGATTACCCAAATCAGTGGTACACCGAGCCCGTGAGGTACTAAAGGAACTGGAGGGGAAAAGCCAACCGGATTCGGCGAAACGCCCACCCAAAGACCACCGACCCAAAGAGACACCATCACAGCAGTTACCCCTCCTAGGGCAGAAGCCCCCGCTCTTAGCGAAACTAGAAAAGCTGGATATTGATTCCCTCACCCCGCTAGAAGCCATCACAAAGCTCTACGAACTACAAAAGAAGGCGCGGGAGGGATAAGGGGGACGAAATGCGGCTGAGAGTGTATACGAAAAAAGTTAAGATTCTGTTAGCCCTTAAAAAAGTAGTGACAATCATACATACTGCAAAAAATCGATGAAATTGATGAAACCAATCTCGGCAGGGGAATTAATGTGGTGAGGCAGATGAATTACCTTACCCTACGCCCTTCATCTTTGACCAAATAGTTTCGTAATATACCTACCGGCTCAATCTTTATGTCAATCGTGTCGCCAGGATGCATCGGTCCAACGCCGCTGGGAGTGCCAGTAGCAATAATATCACCCGGCAGTAGGGACATGGCATGAGAAATGAAGTTGATGATATCAGGGATAGCGTAGATAAAGTCACTGGTATTCCCCTGTTGCTTCCGCTCACCGTTAAGGTATGTTTCCACGGTAACATTATCTGGGTCAAGTTCTGTCTCAATGCAAGGACCAACCGCGGCGAAAGTATCAAAACCCTTGGCGCGAGTCCACTGAATATCATGGCGCTGAATATCACGAGCAGTAACATCATTGAAGCAGGTATAACCAAGCACATAGTCCAGAGCGTCTTCAATAGATACTCGCCATACCGGTTTCTTTATCACAACTGCCAGTTCACCCTCATAGTCAACTCTGTTGGAGGAAGGTGGATAAATAATATTATCCTCAGGCCCTATCACCGCTGTAGACGGCTTCAGAAAAATCAAGGGGGCGTTTGGCACTGTCGCGTTGAGCTCTTGGGCATGATTATAGTAGTTAAGCCCCACTGCCACTATTTTGGACGGTGTGCAAGGGGCTAGCAGCTTAACCTTACTCAGTTGGTAATAGTGGTCAGCGGGTTTAAAATAACGGAAGGGCTTACCCTCAATAGCCTGAATAGATCCACCATCCAGTACCCCATACTGAACTTTACTATCAGCAACAAAACGTACAATTTTCATGGGCTAAAGCTTATTTTACGAATATCTAATTATGGATTGCAAACCCCGGTCACGGCAACATGTCCCGGCGGTTTGCTGATGTTACGACCATTTCTGGCGGAGAGGGTGGGATTCGAACCCACGCCCCACTTACGCGGAGACCGCTTTTCGAGAGCGGCACCATGAACCACTCGGACACCTCTCCTAAATTCAAATTCTATCCCAAAACCACCCCTAAGGTAATTATACCGACATTTTGCTAACAAACCTCAGTCCGCCCTAACCTCAGGAAAACTGGCTTACCAGCCTTACTCAAATCGCTGTGCCGCTGCCTATTACCGTCTAGGAAGAACACAGGAAAAGTTTTCCAAGGTTCGGGTAAAGCTATCCTAGGCAGCCTTGACTTATCCGGTGGCTCTACAGTAAGCAAAAAAACAGAATGGTCAGCGTGGTAACAACATATTTTAGCTCATTAGCCAACCGCAGCTATGGCCTCTACTTCTACCAAGAACTCAGGACTGGCCAGAGACTTAACCTCCACCAATGTAGAAGCAGGAAAGTCTGGAGAAAAATACTCACGTCGGATAGCTACTGAGCTCCTCTGATACTCGGTAATATTAGTTACGTAAGTATTCAGCTTGATGACGTCTCGCAGACTGGCTCCTACTCCCTCCAACACGCTCTTTAAATTCTCCATTGCGGTGCGTGTCTGGATGGCAAAATCTCCCTTTCCAACTATACCACCGTTATTATCCACAGATACCTGACCTGCCGTAAAGACAATCTTGGCTCCGGTCACTGTCCAAGCTTGAGAGTAGTCTCCCATAGGCTTGGGGACGGAATCAGCTTTGGTGGCTTCTTTTGGCATGCTTCACCTCCTTTGTAAATAAGCAACGACTGGAACTACATAATCAGAAAGATGCTACCGCACATCTTCAACAATGTTGGCATAACCTGACAAGCAATATTTTAAGTGTAGAAGCTAATCCTGTCAAACTGGGTAATTATTTGCTAACAACACAAAGGGAAACGCCTGAAGATGCGGCGTCAATTCACTATGTCAATCAAGAGATATTTGGTCATACAGAAGAGTCTGAAATAATTAGAAAACTGCGATATTAAGGCGTTTAATCTTGTCCCCTTGCCGCCACCGTTTCTCCTGTCAGGAAGATCTTGGCCTAGCAATAGAAAAGTACCCGTAGCCTACCACCGCTAATGGGAAGATTGCCCTGAATAACCAGTAAATAACAGTCTCAGTGCAAAAAAGTGCGCCCCAAGATAACCATTCCTGACTTTACAGGTTTATTCGCCGTATAGTATGCTTACTCCGTAGACTGACCTCGAGGAGTCTCAAATTTTGGTCTGGTTAAAGTTTATTGCCTCTCTTGTCATTATCCTCTTCGCAGGAATAAAGCTAGCCTTATATGGGGATGCTATTGCAGAGAAGACGCGTCTGGGTAGGCTATGGATTGGTCTGGTACTGCTGGCTTCTATTACTACTATACCTGAGCTAGTGACCGCAGTGAGCTCCACTGCCCTAATCGGGATCCCCGATTTAGCCATGGGCACTCTCTTAGGTAGCTGCATGTTCAACCTTGCTATCCTAACTTTACTGGACGTCATTCACCGTCCTACGCCCATTTTAAGCCAAGCCAGCTTGAGACATATTGCCTCAGCCGGCGTCGGGATATTACTTATCGGTACCGCTGCCGCTAGTATTTTTGCGGGAGAAAATCTTACTAGGTTAACTCTGGGATGGGTAGGTATCCCCAGCATCATCATCCTCATACTGTATTTGATAGCGACAAGGCAAATGTTCCGCTTTAACCGTAGCCATCCAGAACCGCAAACAGAATCTGCCTCATCCCGGTACGCCCATTTTCCGGCAAAAACAGTGTACCTCAGATTTACATTAGCAGCTATAGCTGTCATTGGAGCAGGAATATGGCTGTCATTCATTGGCGATGAAATTGCAGGGACTACCGGCTGGGGTGCCAGCTTTGTCGGCAGTCTATTTCTGGCAATCACTACCTCAATGCCGGAATTAGTGGTTGCCATCACCGCTCTCCGATTGGGTGCCATAGATATGGCCATAGCTGATATCTTAGGGGCTAATATGCTTGATATTATGGTTATCATCTGGGCTGACCTTTTCTATACGCCAGGACCAATGCTCTCGGCAGTATCTGATGCTCATCTAACCACTGCTATGGCAGCAATAGTGATGAGTCTACTGGTTATGGTCGGACTTTGCTTCCGACAGAAACGCAAAACCTTCGTCATCGTCAGTTGGTATACTCCAGTCTTATGCGGACTGTACATTTTTGGTGCCTATAGTCTATTCACTTCAGGCATAACGCTGGGGTAAGCCCACATTTAACTGACTGCTCCATTGATGCAATGCCGTATCCGTAATAGCCCCCCTAGTTGACGAATAAGTGAAGTTCGGCTATAATGACATGATTTTTTCTTCGTCTCCCGGTATGTTTGAATGATGTTAGAACTAAGCCAAATCATTGCCATCACCATCTTCGCGGTAATGTTCATTACTATCGTAATTGGCAAGGTGCATCGCTTTATCCCCGCGCTTATTGGTGCTGCCCTTACACTCATAATAGTCTTTCTGATTGTCATGAGAAGTCCGGAAGCAGTTATTAGCATACTAAATCTGGAACAGCTTGGACAACTACACTTCTGGATACCAGGGCAGCAGCATGTAGAATCCCACGGGATAAACTGGCAGACCATCATCTTTATCGGCGGCATGATGGTCATGGTAGAGGGGTTAGGTGAAGTAGGCTTCTTTCGCTGGTTATGCCTGTTTGTGGCCAAAATAGTACATTACAAAGTTATCCCTATCTTTATTGCCTTTATGCTGCTGTCAGGCTTTCTGGCAATGTTCATTGATAGCATTACCGTGTTATTATTCATGACCTCAGTAATCATTGAACTGGCTCGCCTGCTTAGATTTGACCCAGTTCCGGTAATAATTGCAGTCATTTTTGCTGCTAACACCGGTGGTGCTGCCACTATGAGCGGTGACCCACCTAACATAATAATAGGTACTGCCCTCGGTTACACCTTTACCGACTTCGCCGTTAATACCGGGCCTATAGCCTGGGCAGGAATGCTGTTAACATTGGGATTCTTCTACCTCGTCTTCCGCAAAATCTTGACTTCCTCACAGCAAAATAATTTAGATGGTTCTCCTAATCATTACCCGGAACCCAAAGAAGCCATTATCAATCCTCACTTATTTAAGATAGACACTGCCATATTTATCCTAACCGTTATTTTAGTAGTTACCCACGCTAACACTGGCTTATCGTTAGCCCTAATAGCTGTTATCGCGGCCGCCCTCACTCTCCTGGCCAACCGCAAGCGTATGTTACCCATTTTAAGAGGGGTGGATTGGCGCACACTACTTTTCTTTATCGGCTTGTTCGTCAGCGTAGGAGGGTTGGAGGAAACCGGAGTATTAACGATGTTAGCCGGGTATATCGGAGACATAGCAGGAGAGAGTCTCTTATTACTGATACCTATTATCTTGTGGGTTTCCGCCTTCGCTTCGGCTATAGTGGATAATATTCCCTTCGCCGCTACCATGGTGCCGGTAATTGTCAACCTCTCCCAGACGACAGCCATAAAGCTACCAACATTAGCCTGGACTCTAGCCTTAGGCACCGACATTGGTGGCAATGCTACCCCCATTGGGGCTTCGGCCAACGTAGTTGGGACTGCCATTGCCGAGAGGGAGGGTTATCCTATCAGCTGGGGAAGATTCCTCAAATATGCTCTGCCGGCTACAATTATGGTAATTGCCTTGAGCTGGCTATTACTGGTAGTCAAATACGCTTAACAGGAGATACGAAAAGGAGCAGAAAATGCTTAAAAATATTCTAGTTCCACTGGATGGGTCGAAGTTAGCAGAACAGGTTTTCCCCTATGTAATTGGACTAGCTCAAGCTTTTGACGCTGAAGTATTTTTGCTGGGGGTTTGTGAGCACGGGGAAACAAGAGATGGGCAAACACACCGACTTTATATGAATAATGAAGCCGAACAATTACGAAAAAGCTTGACAGATTCAACCGCCAGTATCAGTACTGCCATCCTAATGGGTAAACCAGCCCAGCAAATCCTTGAGTATACGGAGCAAAATGACATCCGCCTTATTGTTATCTCCACTCATGGACGTTCAGGCATCGCTCCCTGGTCACTGGGCGGCACTACACAAAAAGTGCTCCACAAAGCGGATGTTCCATTACTCATTATTAGAGCCAAG
>CAYFEZ010000062.1:0-7651 GCA_964342215.1 uncultured Dehalococcoidales bacterium
ATATTGATGCGGGGGTCCTGCCAGTAACAAGTAGTTGCTGCTGCCGTAATAGTAATACCCCGCTCCCTTTCCTGCTCCATCCAATCCATTACTGCGGTTCCTTCGTCCACCCCACCAATCTTATAGGTACGTCCGGTATGGTATAGTATCTTCTCAGTGATGCTGGTCTTCCCCGCATCAATATGAGCGATAATAGCTATGTTACGTATTTGCTCTAGAGGAAAACGTCTCGACATGGCCCTGTCCTTTATCGGGTTCTCAGTTGTAATAGTAGTAGTAATAATAATGAATAACCCTCACCATCTGTAGTGGGCAAAGGCCCTATTGGCCTCAGCCATTTTGTGTGTATCATCACGTTTTTTAACCGTTGTTCCTTGCCCTTTTGAGGCATCCATCAGTTCAGCCGCTAACTTCTCGGCCATAGACTTACCGGCTCTGGCCCGAGCCGCTTGTACAAGCCAGCGCATTGCCAGGCAAAGACTACGTTCAGGATCAACCTCCACTGGCACCTGGTAGGTAGCACCGCCAACTCGGCGTGACTTAACCTTGAGCAGGGGAGATGAATTTTTTAACGCCTGTTCTAAAACAACGACGGGGGAGTTTCCTTCATTCTGTTCCATAATCTGCATTGCATCATACAGAATTCTTTCTGCTGTCTCCTTTTTACCGTTCATCATTATTTTATTAATTAGTCTAGCTATAGTTACACTATGATACTTAGCATCAGGGGCTATTTCTCTTTTTATAGCTCGAGCCCGTCTTGACATTTGCTTCTCCTATGCTTCCTTATCCTTAGCCAAACTTTCGGTTCGCTTACTGCCATATTTACTACGACTTTGACGGCGATTGGACACACCACTAGTATCCAATGTCCCCCGGATGACGTGATAACGAACTCCGGGTAAATCCTTCACACGTCCCCCCCGAATCAGAACTACTGAATGTTCCTGTAATTCATGTCCTTCACCAGGGATATAAGCGGTTACCTCTATCCCATTAGTCAACCGTACTCTGGCTATTTTACGCAACGCCGAATTTGGCTTCTTCGGGGTGACCGTCTTAACTTGAACACAAACTCCCCGTTTCTGCGGTGCCCCTTTCCCCATCGTCATCTTATTTTTTAAGGTATTATAGCTGAGACGTAATGCCGGCGTTTTGGATTTCTTACTAACACGCTTACGCCCTTTACGGACAAGCTGATTAACTGTAGGCAATTACTTTATCTCCTATCCCACACAATGTTAATGGATGAGCCTTAGCTCATCCATTACAAGCCATAGCGAAGGATTATATTCTATTCACCCATTAGCCGAACTAACGGACACTTGGACTAAAGTCTACCACAGCTAATATTAATTGTCAATAACATAACTTCTAAGGGCACTTTTTCATTTGGTAGATTAGAGGACAGTAGGCCAGCGGGGTGAGATAAATAAAGGTTCTCCGACTTCATAAGCACGAATACTGTTGTTATCCCTGAGGTAACTTAGAATACAGGCCATTCGAGATAACGGGAGAAGATTTGTCTAATAGAGGGGCTTGCAGGAGGGTGATGAAGATAGTGCCTGGGCCTACCTCCCAAAGTTCTTGTTTTGTCTGTAACTTTATTCATTGTGGTGATAATAAATAATTTTTCCGTCTCCCATCATGTCTTTTTTTAATTCGGTCGATATAACCCGCGCGGGCTAAACCAGTTGTCTTTGTCACCATGGCTTTTACTTGCGGTAAACTAAGTAGCTTTTTGTTAAAGAAGGTATTAGGTGGGAAGGTATTGGGACCTATCCTCTTGGCAAATAATGTGGTTAGTTTAGCGGCGTTATTTAGGTATAGGTTGTCCACAGCATCTACTGAGATGGCGTTGACCGATAAACCGAGTTTGCAATCCTGCAGGGACGGCCCCACCGTCCCGGAGATAAGCAAATCATCGGTGAGATTCGGCTCTTGGTTTATGCCGGAAAAGATCATGTCTATCTTGCTTTAACCGGTTTGCGTAAAGCTAAGATAACGCTATCAGCCGATGTGCCTTCTATTATGTCGGTATCAACTTCCGGCACCATTGCGTTCATTTCTCGTGATCGTAGTGGTTGGGGTAAGGTAACGGTGGCACCGGTGGCTTTCTGCTCCTCTATCCAGGGATACCACCGCTACCGGAGTAATGTGCATTAATTCCCTGACTAATACCCATCCTGATGGACGATTTTTGCTACGGAGTTTGGCTAATCAATTTGAATTAGGATAGCAATTATTAGCTTAGACAAAGGGAAAGTTATCTATACACCCCTTCCCTCAAGTAGTGTCTAATATCCCGGTCATTAGTATGGTCCTTGCCTTTACCAGTACAATATGCTGGGTTATAATAAGTGGGGATATTCGGTAACACTTCAATTTTCAAAGTAGATGCAAGGGCTGGATTTTCCCGAGGAGAGTGAGATGCCAGAGAAAGTCAGGAAGTCTGCCAGTAACTTTCCGAGAAGTAAGCGGTTTTCCACGGTCTCTAACTTAGATATTAAACCGATATATTCTCCAGAGGATATCCAAGATTTAGATTTTGATACTAAGATAGGTTATCCGGGTTTTTATCCTTTTACCAGAGGCTGCCAACCTACTGGTTACAGAGGGAGGGTATGGACGTACCGCATGTTCTCTGGTTTTGGCAGTGCCGAGGACACCAATAAAAGATGGCATCAACTACTAAAAGAAGGAGAAACCGGTTTAAGCGCTGCCTTCGACTTTCCTACCTTAATGGGCTATGATACCGATTCTCCCAAAGCTACCGGGGAGTGTGGAAGGTGTGGAGTAGCTATTGATACCCTGGCTGATTTTGAAGTCCTAACTAGTAATATCCCGTTAGACAAAGTGACTACTTCGATGACGATTAACCCTCCGGCCAGCATTCTCTGGGCGATGTACCTGGTGGCAGTGGAAAAACAGGGGGTAAGCTGGGACAAGGTAGGCGGGACGATTCAAAATGATATGCTTAAGGAATTTGTTGCTCAAAAAACCCTGATGTGTCCTCCGGAACCATCAATCAGACTGATTAGCGACACTATTGAATTTGGTACAAAATATGTTCCCCGATGGAATACGATAAGCATCAGTGGCTATCATATCCGTGAGGCCGGTTCTACCGCTATTCAAGAGCTAGCCTTTACCTTGGCTGACGGGATAGCTTATGTACAGGATGTTATAGAGAGGAAAAAACTAGATGTTGATGACTTTGCTCCCAGGCTTTCCTTCTTTTTTAATTCACAGATAGATCTCTTTGAAGAAGTCGTTAAATTTAGAGCCGCCCGGAGAATGTGGGCTAAAATAATGAGGGACCGGTTCAAAGCTAAAAACCCTCGTTCTTGGTGGATGAGGTTTCATGCCCAGACGGCTGGTTGTTCGCTTACCGCGCCACAACCTTTCAATAATATTATCCGGACTACTATGGAAGCGTTGTCGGCAGTTCTGGGTGGGGTACAGTCATTACATACCAATTCCCTCGATGAGGCCCTGGCCCTTCCATCTGACTTTGCCGCCAATATTGCCCTGCGGACTCAGCAGATTCTGGCTGAAGAGACCGGGGTCATTAATACCATAGACCCTCTAGCTGGTTCCTATTATGTAGAAGCACTAACCGACGAAATAGAAAAGAAAGCCTGGGAGTACATTAAAAAGATAGACGAAATGGGGGGTATGCTAGTGGCCATTGAAAAGGGATTTCCGCAAACCGAGATTGCTAATGCCGCTTATAGTTTTCAGCAGCAAGTAGACCGCAGGGAAAAGGTGGTGGTAGGGGTAAATAAATATATCGCTGAGGAAGAAGCCCCTGTTGAATTACTAAGGATTAATGAAATGGTGCAGGCAGAGCAGATTAACAGACTGCAAGAGACCAAGAGAGTAAGAGATAATCGAAAAGTAGCCCAGACTTTGAAGGATATCCGTAGTGCTTGCCGCAGTACCCAGAATATAATGCCCTATGTACTTGAAGCGGTTAAAGAGTATGCTACCGAACAAGAAATCTGCGATGTATATCGGGAAGTCTTTGGGGAGTATCGAGACCCTGGCTTCTACTAAAATTGACATATGGTGAGAGGGTTAACTTCTGGTTAGATGGAGAAATGAATCCAGTGAAAAAAATAAGAGTTCTAATTGCTAAACCGGGCTTGGATGGGCATGACCGAGGGGCAAAGGTTATTGCCAGGGGGTACAGAGACGCTGGCTTTGAGGTGATATATACCGGCTTGCATCAGACACCTGAACAGATAGTTAATGCTACAATACAAGAGGACGCTGACCTGGTTGGTATCAGTTGTCTTTCCGGAGCTCATATGCATCTTTTCAGTGAGGTGGTTAACCAGTTAAGGGAAAAGGGTGCCAACGATGTTATTGTTATTGGCGGTGGGACCATCCCTAGAGAAGATATACCCCTTCTCAAAAAAATTGGTATTAAGGAGATATTCTCATCGGGTACACCTCTTAACGAAATAATAAAATGGACAAAGAAGAACGTAAAACCGCCCTCTCGGCTTAGTACGTACAGAAAATGAAGGCACCTACACTAAACTTCGGAAGGCTGCACTAGATGCGGAGTACTGTCGGCCTGATGAAACGCACCATACCGAACCAACAGCTAACTAGCGTAAAAAAGCACATCCATAACCAAAACAACCCATAAGCCGAGGTTTTCTGCTGTTGCGCCGCGACACCTGAGCTCTAAATGATTCGATAGCTGCTACTACCAGAGGTCAGCTTTAGCCCTTCCCGATGCGAAACATTTTAGTTCCGCATGATGGGCATACTCCCTGTGTTGCCGGTTTTCCATTCTTCATAGTTATGGCTCTGGCGTTCTGCATTTCCTGTTTAGCACGGCATTTGACACAATATGCTTGCATTTGGTCACCTCCATACTTTTCTAATGAAAGATAAAACATTAAATACCAGAATGTCAATAGTGTAGGCACCCTTTTTTGTAATTTTTTCTCAGCGGCGTCCTAACAGGCATGAAGAGAGGCTATTCCTAGAGTTGAAAATTTGGGTAAAGAGGTATAAAATTAAAATTGCGGGTATGGAACCGGTTTGGAAACAGCATATCTTCGCAGGTATCGCTCTCCACCATATAGGGGCGATTTTGCTACCGTAAGCGGTTGACCGCAAATTGGGACAGTGTAAGAAGTGGCTGAGCAAAAGAAAGAAATAAAAATTACCATAAATGGCAGCCAGTTGATCGGGCAAGAGGGGATGACTATCCTCGAGGTTACCCGGGAACACGGTATTGATATTCCGACGCTGTGTTACCATGAAGATTTAACTCCTGTTGGAGCCTGCCGCCTTTGCGTGGTCGAGGTAGAAAATGCAAGGACACTGGTTGCCTCATGTCATACTCCAATCAGCCCCGGGATGGTTGTCTACACCCACTCGCCCAAGGTAATCGAGACGCGCAAGGTAATAGTGGAACTTATGCTGGCCAGTCATCCAGACGTTTGCATTGTATGTGATAAAACTAATATCTGTGAGTTGCGCAGGATTGCTACCGACCTGGAAATAGGACTTCCCCGATTCAAGCTAAGGAAACACTGCTATCCGATAGAGGATAGCAGTCCCTATATTATCCGTGACATGTCCAAATGCATCAAATGCTGGCGGTGTGTAAGGGGCTGTGCTGAAATAGCTAGACGGAATATCTATGGCATTGCCTATCGCGGTTTTGATTCTAAAGTTGTCGTTGATCTTGATGAACCGCTCAATAAGGAAGTTTGCCGAGATTGCGATGTTTGCGTTTCCCTCTGCCCATCAGGGTCATTGGGTAAGGTAAGGAAGTTAGGCGAGGCGAAGCAGGGAAAACCACTGGTTATAACCAAATAACATCTAATTAACAAGGGAAAAGATGAGTAAAATCCAGAATAAAATGTCTCTGGAGGGCCGGGGGGAGAAAGAACTGCTTGAACTATTAATAGAAGAGCAAGATAGATTTGGCTATATTTCAGGAGAGTTCATGGCAGAGATAGCCGGAGCCATGGGGCTATCGATAAGCGAAGTGTACGGGGTCACTTCTTTTTATTCGTTCCTATCTATCAAGCCGCAGGGTAGGCATGTAATTAGGATTTGCAAGAGTGTGCCCTGTTATCTGAAGAACTCCGATATGATTATTGAACGCGTTGCGAAAGAACTGGGGATTAAACCTGGTGAGACTACTCCTGATGATAGGTTCTCGTTTGAGCTAACTAACTGTATCGGGGCTTGTGACCAAGCTCCGGCAATAATGATAAATAATGATGTCCATGTTGATTTGACTGCGGCAAAAATTTCACTAATTTTGAAGAGTTATGAATAAGGGGAGGGGTTAACCTTATTATGGAGATTCTAAAATGCCAGAGAGGCGAATAGTATTACGGAACTGCGGGGTTATTGACCCTAATGACATAACTACCTATTTGGATAGGGATGGTTTTAAGGCTCTGGCAAAAGCCAATAGTAAGCTGACTGGTGAGCAGTTAGTAGAGGAGATAAAGGCGTCAGGGTTGCGTGGTCGGGGAGGGGCTGGTTTTCCCGTTGGACTGAAATGGGAGTTAACCAGAAAAGCGCAAGGAGACGAGAAATACATTATCTGTAACGCTGATGAAGGTGAGGTGGGCACATTTAAGGATAGATTCATCCTGGAAAAAGATCCTTTCACTCTTGTTGAGGCGATAGCTATCGCGGGCGCTGCTATCGGGGCAAAGCGGGGTTATATCTATCTGCGTGCCGAATATCACCACCTCCTCAATTTGTTGCGAAACGCCATTACTCAAACCCAAGATAGAGGATTTTTGGAGAACTTTAGTATCGATATTCATGAGGGCGCCGGCGCCTACATATGTGGCGAGGAGTCAGCTCTAATGGAGTCTATCGAGGGTAAGCGGGGCGAAGTCCGCTACAGACCGCCATTCCCGCCATCAAGCGGTTTATGGGGAAAACCAACGGTTATCAATAATGTGGAAACTCTAATGAATATTCCTCAAATCATACTTAATGGGGCCCAGTGGTTCAACCAAATGGGAACCGAAAGAAGTAAAGGCACCAAGGTCTTCTCCGTAAGTGGAGATGTAGGAAAACCCGGTGTATATGAGCTGGTGTTGGGGAGCAAGCTTAAAGAATTAGTCGAGGGGGTAGCCTTGGCTAAAAATATCAAAATAGTTCAGATAGGTGGCGCTACCGGAAGAATCATACCCTACGGACAGATCGACACGCCGCTTTCCTTTGAGACAACTCTCGGTGCCGGCGCTGTTACTGTGTTTGATGATAGTCGGGATATAGTAGATATTGTTTATCGGACTGTGGAGTTTCTGGCCGAGGAGAGTTGTGGCAAGTGTGTTCCTTGCCGACAGGGAACTGAAGTAATGCTTGAAACTTTACGGAGATTCTCCCAAGGGAAGGGGAAAGAGACGGATATAAAAGTTTTAAAGGATTTGGCTAGTACTATGACGCTTTCTTCTTTATGTGGTTTGGGACAGGCAGCTCCTAATCCGGTAACAGATACATTGCAGTATTTTAAAAACGCTTATGACGACCGGATACGTAAAAACTAAAGGAGTATCATAATGAGAACAATAACTGAGCAAAAACCGTGGGAAGAGGTTGTAGAAATGCTTAATAAAGTGGATAGTGTATATCTCATTGGCTGTGGGAC
>CAYFEZ010000063.1:0-7603 GCA_964342215.1 uncultured Dehalococcoidales bacterium
TGATTTTGAAACTGCTAATATGTGGCAGTGTGTTACCTGCCGGGCTTGCGTTGCCCGCTGTCCCCGGGGTGTGGAAATAATAGATGTTATGCGGGCTCTACGTAGAGCTATTGCCGAACTAGGCATTGGCGGAATCCCAGACTCACTACGGATTACAATTAAAAACATCTCCGCTACGGGAAACCCACAAGGAGAACCGGCGGAGAAACGGACAGACTGGACAAAAGACCTCGGTGTGAAGGCCTTTACAAATGGGACTGAGGTACTATACTTTCCATGTTGCATTCCAGCCTACGTTCCTGAAGTCCAAAGCGTTGCCCGAGCTACAGTCAATATCCTACAGCAAGCTGACGTTAACTTTGGCATACTTGGTGCGGAACAAGTGTGCTGCGGTGAGAGTGTTCGTAAAGCCGGTCAGGAGAGCCTCTTCCAAAATCTGGCCCAGACTAATATTAATGTTTTTACCAAAGCCGGCGTAAAAAAAATTATTACCACTTCTCCTCATTGCTATAACACCTTCAAAAACGAATATCCCGACTTTGGTGGTAATTTTGAGGTGATTCATATCACTCAATATTTAGCTGAACTGATTAAAGAGGGGCGGTTAAAATTTACTAAAGAATTAAATCAAAAAGTTACTTATCACGACCCTTGTTATCTGGGACGCCATAATAATATTTATGATGAACCCCGGGAAGTTCTAAAAAGTATTCCTGGTTTAGAAATGGTAGAGATGCAGGATTATCGTGAAAACGGCCTGTGTTGCGGTGGTGGTGGCGGCGGGATTTGGCTAGAGAGGAAGAAAGGGGAAAGGATTTCTGACGTCAGATTGGAGCAAGCCCTTGATGTTGAGGCCAGTGTCTTAACCGTTGCCTGTCCTTATTGTACACTCAATTTTGACGATAGTGTATTGACTTCAAATAAGGAAGGCATTATTCAAATCAAGGATTTCACCGAGCTTATCCAAGAGGCTCTTTAGAAAATAAATGAAATCTTGTGGTAACGAAATGACAGAAGAAATAGTTGAAGCACAATCGGTAGAGAATAAAATAGGTGATGTTATGGTATTGGGGGCAGGAGTCAGTGGTATCCAAGCCGCCCTCGACTTGGCCACTAATGGTTTCAGGGTTTATTTAGTTGATGAGGCCCCAGCCATTGGCGGCAAGATGGCTCAACTTGATAAAACCTTCCCCACCAATGATTGCTCTATGTGTATCCTCTCGCCCAAATTTGTCGAATGTAGCCGTCATCCCAATATAAGTCTTTTAACTTACCACCACCTCGACAAGGTAGCGGGAGAAGCGGGAAACTTCACAGTAACTTTAATTAAAAAACCTAGATATGTTAAAGAAGATCTATGTATGGGGTGTCCCACCTGTGCCCATTACTGTCCGGTTAAAATCACGGATAAATATAATGCAAGCCTTTCATCTGTTAAGGCTATCTATGGACCTTTCCCCCAGGCAGTACCGAATATCTTTGTAATAGACCGTGATGCCTGCCTCTATTTTCAAAGGAAATGTAAAAGCTGCGTACCAGCGTGTAAGATTGGCGCCATAGACTTTACTCAGCAAAAAGAAGAGACAGAGATCAAGGTGGGAGCTATAATTCTTGCTCCGGGATATGAAACATTTGACCCATCTCTGAGGGGTGATTATGGCTACGGACAAATGAAAAACGTTGTAACGAGCCTTGAATTTGAGCGGATACTGAGCGCCTCCGGGCCAAATCAGGGTAAGGTATTAAGGCTTTCTGACAAGCAACCGCCTAAAAAAATTGCCTGGATTCAGTGTGTTGGTTCCCGACAGGTTATTCCCGGTGGAAATAGCTATTGTTCAGCGGTATGTTGTACGTATACGGCTAAACAAGTGATTTTGGCTAAAGAACATGATAGTAACATTGAGGCTACAGTATTTCATAACGATGTCCGGGCTTTTGGCAAAGACTTCGAACGATTCTACCAACGGGCACAAAGCCTTCCAGGAGTACGGTATATCAGGAGCTATGTCACCACTGGAAAGGAAATCCAGGATAGTAAAAATGTGACGATTAAATTCTCTGATGAATCCGGCGTGAAGGAGGAAGAGTTCGACCTAGTAGTATTATCGGTAGGGTTATCCCCTTCTTCAGACGTAAACGAACTGGCTAGCAAACTTTCAATTAAACTTAACCAACATCAATTCTGTGAAACCAAAGGCTATAAGCCTATGGAAACTTCTCGTCCCGGAATCTTTGTTAGTGGTGCCTTCCAGGGTCCCATGGACATCCCCGAATCGGTTATAACTGGTAGCGGTGCCGCCGCTCTTTGCGGCCAACTTCTCGTTGAGCAGCGGGGAAAGTTAGCCAGACAAAAGGTATACCCCCGTGAGAGAGATGTGATGGCAGAGGAACCCAGGGTGGGAGTGTTTGTGTGTCATTGTGGGACTAACATTGCCAGTGTTGTGAACGTTCCTTCTGTGACTCAATATGCCGCCACATTAGACCATGTGGTTTACACTGAAGAAAACCTGTTTGCCTGTTCGGCCGATGCGGCACGGCGTATATCTGAAACGATTGCCACCATCCAAGAAAAAGGCCTCAATCGTGTCGTTATCGCCGCTTGTACTCCCAGAACACATGAGCCGTTATTCCAGGAAACACTTCGTGAAGCTGGTCTTAATAAATATCTCGTTGTCATGGCAAATATAAGAGAGCATTGCGCCTGGGTTCATACCCAAAGAAAAGAGATGGCCACCCAGAAAGCCAAGGACATAATCCGGATGGCGGTGGCTCGTGCTACTCGTCTGTACCCATTAGAGGAATTTGAGGTGCCGGTTAGTAAAGAGGGCCTGGTAATTGGCGGGGGTGTGGCCGGGATGATTAGTGCCTTAAGCTTAGCTAACCAAGGATTCGAGGTGCATCTGTTAGAGAAAAGCGCGAATCTGGGTGGGATAGCACAAAGAATCCATTACGCATTAGAAGAAATGGATGTTCAAGCGTATTTGACTGATATTATACAAAAAGTACAGCAAAACCCTTTAATTCATGTAGCTACTAATTCTACTATTATAGAGGCTTCGGGCTACGTAGGTAATTTTATCACCAAGGTAATGTCTGAAGAAGGGGTCGAGGAGATTCGTCACGGGGCAACTATCATCGCCACCGGGGCCGAAGAATATAAACCTACCGAGTATCTTTATGGGCAGAATGATGGGATATTAACCCTACTGGAGTTAGAGGAGCGAATCGCTAAGGGGGATAGCAAGTTACTCAAAGCCCGTAGTCTCGTGATGATACAGTGTGTCGGTTGTAGAGACGAGGACAGGCCTTATTGTAGCCGGGTATGCTGCAGTCAAGCGATAAAGTGTGCTCTGAATCTAAAAGAAGCAAACCCACAGATGGATATCTATATTATCTTTCGGGATATGATGATGTACGGCTTCAAAGAAGATTACTACCTTGAAGCTGCCAATCAAGAGGTCAAGTTCATTCGCTATGATGTAAATAATAAACCTCAGGTGGAAGCTGTTGAAGATAATGACCAGAGTATATTGAGGATTACCGTCACCGATCCCGTTTTAGGCAAACAATTAGCGATAGATGCCGATATACTGGCTTTAGCCGCGGCTACCGTGCCTTCGGCTACAAACAACGAGATAGCACGACTATTCAAGGTCCCGCTGAACCAAGACGGCTTCTTCCTAGAAGCTCACGTAAAATTAAGGCCTGTAGACTTCTCTGCCGATGGCATTTTCCTTTGTGGAACTGCTCACTATCCAAAGAGTATATCCGAAACGATTAGTCAGGCTTATGGAGCCGCTAATCGAGCTGTCACTGTTCTTTCAAGAGATACGATAAAATCCTCCGGAATTATCGCTGAAATAGATAAGGAAAAGTGTACCGGCTGTGGACTATGTATTCAAGCCTGCTACTTTGGTGCTATCGCTAGCAATAAAGAGCTTGGGGTGTCCGAAGTCAATCCAGTTCTTTGTAAGGGTTGTGGAAATTGTGCTGTCGTTTGCCCCTCTTGGGCATGTCATGTAGAAGGCTTCAAGGAAGAGCAAATACTCGCCCAAATAGAGGCTTATGGATAATATGCCAGAACGAAATTTTGAGCCAAAAATATTAGGTTTTCTATGCAACTGGTGTAGCTACGCCGGGGCCGACCTTACCGGAGTGAGCCGAATTCAATACCCCCCTAATTCTCGAGTAATAAGGGTAATGTGTTCAGCAGCCGTTGATCCCGCTTATGTAATGAAAGCACTGTTCAATGGGATTGATGGGGTGCTTCTAGGTGGTTGCCACACCGGGGAGTGCCACTATTCCGTGGGGAATTATTATACCCGACGAAGGGTAGCTATGTTAAAAAAAACCCTGGAAGTTATTGGCCTTGAACCTGAAAGAATCAAGCTGGAATGGGTTTCGGCGTCTGAGGGGGCGCTTTTTGCTGAAGTAATGAAGGATTTCACCCAGACAATACAAAACCTTGGTCCTAATCCCCTTAAAGGTCGAGAGCAATGAAAAGGTTAGCGCGACCTTAAATGTTGTAAGGAACTTAAATGGCTAAGTGTAGTGTAGAAGTACAGAATATTGTTCGAGGAATGTTGCAATCGGGCCTCGTAGAAGAGGTGCTTGCTTTTGTTAGTGGTCTCCATGAATCAGATATTGTCCCCCAATTTATCGCTGACGTAAAGGATATTGAACGTATAGTTACCCTGTCATATTACCCCTGTAGCTTAGCCAAGTTGGTTGCCGAGTACGGAGAAATGGGAAAGAAAATCGGGATGGTAGCTCGCTCCTGTGATGTTCGGGCAGCAGTAGAATTAGCCAAGAGACAGCAGATTAATCTGGATAACCTATACGTAATTGGCATTGAATGCTATGGAGTTGTCACCACCGGAGATAGCAAGGGTAAAGTTTATGTTTTCCCTGAGGAGATGGAAATAGATGGGAAGCGGAAACCACTCGACCGTGACGCTATCGCACCTCATTGCCTCCGATGCGAATATCCTATTGCTACTATGGCAGACGTAAATTGCCGTATTGAATCAGATGAGGGCTGTTCAGTAACCGCCAATACGGATAAAGGGAAGACGATACTTGCGGCCGCTAAAATCTCAGTTCAAGAGGGCCCTCAATCGGATGTGTCCAAAGTAAAGGAAAGAGCTCTCAATCAACAGGCGGCGGAATTCAATGAGCTAAAAAACATGAATCCGAAAGAGCGACTTAATTACTGGCTTGCTCAATTTGATAAGTGTATAAAGTGCTACGGTTGCCGTAATGCCTGTCCTATTTGTTACTGTAAGGATTGTTATCTTGGGCCAGATAAGGCACTGGTGCAACGGGGAGGCCTCCCTCCCGAGAGGATTTTCCATATTGGACGATTACTGCATATTGGGGATAGCTGTGTAGATTGCGGTCAATGTGAGACAACCTGCCCCATGGGGATACCCGTTTCCAAACTGTACCACATGTTGTACAAGGAATTGAGCCCTATATTTGATTACGAAGCCGGCTTTGATCTCGAATCACTCCCCCCTGTCTCCACGATTAGTACGAAGGATTTAACCAATACGGGAGTTTGCTTTGATTAACTTTGTCCCTACCATCTGTCCTTATTGTGGTGCTGGTTGTGGGGTTCTCCTAGTACTCAAAAATGGGAGTATAGTTGGCACCAAACCATGGCCTGAGCATACCATTAGCGGTGGCAAACTGTGCATCAAGGGATGGTATGCCCACGAATTTATTTACCACGATGATCGCCTTAAAAAACCACTGATAAAGGAAGGCAATTCTTTTAAAGAAGTGCCCTGGGAACAGGCAATCAGCTTAGTGGCGCAAAAACTCAGTGGCACTAGAGACAAATATGGGGCTGGTTCACTAGCCTTCCTCTCCTCGGCTAAGTGTAGTAACGAGGAAAATTACTTACTCCAAAAATTTACCCGGCTAGTTATTGGTACCAATAATGTAGACCATTGCGCCCGACTTTGTCATTCTTCCACTGTTTCCGGACTGGGTATGGCTTTCGGGAGTGGGGCTATGACTAATTCAGTAGCAAATATTGAGGAAGCTAACGTCATCTTTATTATTGGTTCCGATACTACCTCACAACATCCTCTTGTTGCACGAAGGGTAATACAAGCTAAGGAAAAAGGAGCTAAGATTATTCTGGCCGACCCCAGGCGTATTCAAATATCCAAGTTCGCCGACATGCACCTGAGGCAAAAACCGGGCAGCGATGTTGCCCTGCTCAACGGTATGATGAAGTACATTCTAGAGCATAACCGAGAAGATAAAACCTTTATTATGGAAAGAACCGAAGGTTTTGAAAATCTGAAAAAGGTTTTAGACAACCTTTCCCTTGATGAAGTTGAGGAGATAACCTGTGTGGACAAGGGAAAAATAGAGCAAACCGCTTTACTATACGCTGAAGCTAAGGCAGGCTGCATTATCTACGCCATGGGAATAACCCAGCATACTTCCGGTACCGACAATGTCCTTTCCCTAGCAAATCTGGCAATGCTTACCGGTAATATTGGTAGACCCGGAACCGGAGTAAATCCCCTGAGGGGACAAAATAACGTTCAGGGCGCATGTGATTTAGGGGCTCTCCCTGATGTTCTACCTGGATATCAGAAGGTTACCGATGAGGGAAAAAGGGGGAAGGTGGCAAAAACGTGGGGTGTAGCTGAACTTCCGTCTCAGGTTGGATTGACCGTAGTGGAGATGATGGGTGCTATTACGGAGGGTAAAGTAAAAACTATGTACATAATGGGTGAAAACCCGATGGTTTCCGACCCTGATATCGGTCATGTGGAAGAAGCCCTAAAGAACCTCGATTTCCTGGTCGTTCAGGATATGTTCCTTACGGAAACCGCCAGCCTTGCCGATGTCGTCCTACCGGCATCCTCATGGGCAGAGAAAGAAGGTACATTTACTGGAACAGACCGCAGAGTACAACGCTTTAGGAAAGCAATAGGGCCTCTATGGGATTCCAAGCCGGATTGGGAGATATTATGCACTCTTGCTAAAGAAATGAAAGCAGGGAAGGACTTTAACTTCTCCTCTCCAGCACAAATATTTGAGGAAATGAGACAAGTTACACCTTCATATGCCGGTATCAGCTTTGCCCAGTTGGAGCAACCTGAGGGGGCACAATGGCCCTGCCCTGAGGAAGGGCATTCCGGAACACCTATCTTACACAGCTTGGAGTTTACTCGGGGAAAGGGGAAATTTCACGCGATAAATTACCGAGCGCCGGCCGAAAATCCAGACGATAAATTTCCTTTTATCCTCACTACCAGTAGAGTTATAGCCCAGTGGCATACTAGGAGCATGACGGGACGCTCCGCCACACTCAACGCTGAGTTTCCTGAAGGGTTTTTAGAGATAAACCCAGAGGATGCGGAGAAACTAGGGATAAGCAATAAATCTTTAGTAGAAGTAAGTTCAAGGAGAGGAAAAATACAAACCAAAGCCATGGTCACCGATATGGTTGCCAAAGGCATTGTCTCTATGCCCTTCCACTTCGCTGAAGCGGCGGCAAATAGGCTAACTAATACGGCCCTTGACCCCATATCTAAAATCCCGGAGCTTAAGGTAGCCGCAGTTGATGTAAGACCAG
>CAYFEZ010000064.1:0-7539 GCA_964342215.1 uncultured Dehalococcoidales bacterium
AGGTGCCTTTCCCCCAGAGGTGACTGGCATCACGTAGCTCTACCCGGTCATCATTTATCCATAAATATACCGGGGCGGGAGATTTTCCGGAAATGGTTATGCGGTCGTAGCCGGCATGTTTTAATTCGGTCCCCAAAAACCCTCCCAAGCCCGAATAGGTGTGCGTATCCATTACCGGAGACTTGTAGGTAATACTGGCTCTACTAACACCGGGAACTATGGTGCCAGTGAGGAGACCGGCACCAATGATAAGTAGGTTATCGGGAGAAAAGGCGTCAACTTCAGGAGGAACTCTATCCCACAATATTTTGGCGTTAATGCCCTTCCCGCCAAGATAGCTCTCAACTAATTTGGCATCGTCTTGTTGTTTCTCAATTAGACCTCGAGACAGATCAACTTCTAGTACGTTACCAGTCCGACCGTATGGCATCTTTCTTACCACCTAAGTTCAGATTTGAACTTTGGATTACATGCTGAATTAGGGATGGAATTTAATGAATGGACTTCAAAAATATATGCTGCTCCTACCCATGGAACCATCTAATTTGCAGACTATCATATTCGCTAAATACTGTCAAATATGTTAATCCTCTATTGGAGTATGACAATAAGTGTAGATGCCGTTAGTTTGACAAAGAAGGGCACATAGACTAGGATTTTTCTGAGGTCGTGCTAGATGGGGAGCTAGCGGTGCCTTGAACCTGCAATCCGCTGTAGCAGGGTTGAATTCCTACCTGAGGTCTTTGATTTGTGGGACTACTTTGGCTGGGTAGTGTAGAAGGCTGGGTCCTACGCGGCAGGGCGCTATGAATCCCGTCAGGTCCGAGAGGAAGCAGCGGTAAATAGTAGCTCTGGGTGCCATAGGGTTACCTGGTTGGAGCTAGTTGGTTTGAGCAAGCTATGATGCGAGGTCGAGGGTAGGTGCACGACCTCATATTTGTTAATTTGTTAATTATTACGTAGCCACTAGGGCACTGATTGAGGGGGTTTTAGGTATATTTACCACCAGGAAACATCATCGGACAGAGTCACTGCGGGCTCAAACCAGGAGGTTACTGCGCCGTTTTGATATTCGGGCGAGAAAACGATTAGGGCAGCACTTTCTTATTAATGAAGAAGTGTTGCAGATGGTTACCACTGCTGCGGAGCTTACCCCAAGCGATGTCGTTATGGAAATAGGTCCTGGCTTAGGGATACTGACCAGGGAGTTGGCTAGGCAGGCGGGTTGGGTAGTTGCTATCGAGTTGGATAACAAACTAGCCACCATCCTGACACAAACCCTAGCTTTTTTAAATAATGTTACTATTCTCAATGAGAATATACTTGGTAGCGATCCGGTAGCTTTGATGCGGGAGCAAAAGATTGGGTGCCCATCGCCTATAAATACTCCGCCTAACTTTAAGGTAGTGGCTAACATCCCTTATTATATTACTTCTCCAGTCCTGCGCCATTTTCTGGAGGCTTCGATTAAGCCTGAAGTAATGGTAGTAATGGTGCAAAAGGAGGTGGCTGAGGCTATTGTTGCTGGGCCAGGACGGATGAGTGTGTTGAGTGTTAGTGTGCAGTTTTATGGGGAACCGAAGATAATTGGTTATGTACCCGCAGAGTGTTTTTACCCGGTACCAAAGGTCGACTCAGCTATACTGCGAGTTGAACCATATTCTCAGCCAGCGGTGGCAGCAACTGGTGAGAAGGGCTTTTTTGAGTTGGTGCGGGCTGGTTTCAGCTCTTCCCGTAAGCAGATAGTTAATTCCTTAGTGCAAGGCTTAGGACTGCCCAAGGCTGACGTATTATCTTTATTGGAAAAGGGGGGTATAGTGCCGCAGCGGCGGGCGGAGACCTTGACCATTGACGAGTGGGCACGATTGTGGCAGATATTTACCCAGGCTGGGGAGTTAGCATGCTGACTGTTCTGGCACCGGCTAAGTTGAATTTAACCCTTGAGGTTCTGGGGAAGCACTCTGATGGTTTTCACGAAGTGCGCAGTGTTATCCAGACCATAAATTTGTGTGATAGCCTCCGTTTCCAGTTGAGTCAGAATATTGAGTTTGAGTCTAATTCACCGGATTGGATTCCAGAAGAGAGTTTGGTGTCTAAGGTAACTGGCTTGCTGCAGAGAGTGAGCGGGTGCATTAAAGGGGTGAAAATAGAAGTTAATAAGCGTATTCCTTTGGTGTCTGGGTTAGGTGGCGATAGTAGTGATGCTGCGGCTACTTTGCGTGCGCTTAATAAGCTTTGGGGATTGGGTCTATCATTGGAGAAGTTACTTGAGTTAGCCGCTGAGTTAGGTTCTGATGTCGCTTTCTTTCTTTACGGTGGCACGGCTCTGCTCAAAGGGAGGGGTGAAATAGTAACTCCCTTACCACCGTTACCTCATAGGTGGGTTGTTCTGGTGGTGCCACAGGTGTCCCGGCCACCGGGGAAGACGGGGCACCTTTATGCTTGTCTTAAAGCCAGTCATTACACCGATGGGCGGATTACGGAGAGATTGGTGGAGACACTAAAAGATGGTACGGGATTTACTCCTTCTCTCCTGTTCAATGCCTTTGAGAACATTACCTTTGCTCGCTCTGCTGAGCTAGGTGTGTATCGAAGCCATATGGTGAAAGTTGGTGCCACTAATGTTCACCTGGCCGGGTCTGGTCCAGCTACATTTACTTTGATAAAGGAGAAAGTCCAGGCTGAGGACATGTATATTCGTTGCCAGCAGCAAAACTTTGAAACATATCTGATTGATACCTCGGATATTCTTGAAAAGGTAGAATGAACCGCCTATAATACTATACTAAAGATTAAGTTAATAGATGGAGGTATTTCATGGGCAGCACACCAGAGAATCTGCAAGCCGCCTTTGCCGGAGAAAGCCAGGCCAACCGCCGTTATCTTTATTTTGCCGAGCAGGCGGAAAAAGAGGGTCATCCCCAGATTGCCCGGTTGTTTCGGGCGGTGGCTGAGGCGGAGACAGTTCACGCCCGTAACCACCTTGGGGTATTGGGTGGTATTGGGCCGACTAAGGACAACGTGGAGACAGCTATCAAAGGGGAACACTATGAATTTATGGAGATGTACCCCGGATTCATTGAGGAGGCTAAAGCGGAGGGAGACAGTGGGGCGGTGGCTGTTTTTGATTACGCCAACAAGGTGGAGAAAATCCATCACGGTCTGTACGAGAGGGCTCGTAGTTCCCTCGAAGGCGGCCAACCGCTTGAGGATAAGGCTTACTCCGTCTGTCAGGTCTGCGGCTATACCGTAGCCGGAGAAATCTCCGAAAAATGCCCCATCTGTGGGGCCACCCGCGATAAGTTCAAGCGGGTGGAGTAGGGGTTTTTGGCTAACCTTCTTTAGCACTGCGCGGTGTATACTGGTTAGCGGCTTTGACTAAAAAAGCTAAGCTCATCAGCAAATCGTCTTTAGCTGAAGCGAAGGTATTGATTGGGTGATAGAGGAAAGAGTGGCAGTGGCGGTAAAGGCGGAGATGGAAAGAGTGCAATCAAGTGCGTCTCCATGGTTCGCTAGCTTACCGGTCATCTGTTCCTGGGAACAAAATACTGGTGACTCTAATTATGGGGCTAGGTCACTTCCTTCTTGATTGGTCGTAATAACAGCGTGAATATTAAACCTATCAAACTCATTGCAGCCATGATTAGAAAACCTAACTGATAACTACTGGTGATATCGAAGAGATAACCAATTAATACTGGGCCTACGGTGCCTCCGGTTGTGAATCCAACATCGACAATACCAAAAAGTACGCCATGAGCCCGTAGACCGAAAAATTCAGCTACAATGGGTGATTCCGTTACTATAGTAGAGCCATAAGCCAGTCCAAATACAGCGCCAAACAAATATAACGTCCATGACTCTTTGGCAAACTGTAACCATGCTAAGGCAACCATAAGAGTGACGATGCCAATAATGAGGACTGGTCTATTTCCGATTTTATCGCTGACATTACCCATGACAGCCCTGCTCCCGACATTCAAAGCTCCGCTGATGGCTAAAACCGTAGCGGCGTCACTCGACGAAAGACCTTGTCCGATGGCGTGGATTACAATGTGTACAATGATGGCGAAAATGGAAAATCCTAGGCAGAAGTAAATCGCTGAAAGCATCCATATTTGCTTTGTATGAGCTGCTTTTCGAAATGAAAGCCCAGGTTCATCCTTAATGTTAAGGCCGTTAGTTGTACTGGTATCTCCATCTGGTAGAAGTTTACTACGCTGAGGGTCACGCCGCAGGAATTGTGCAGGTATGATGGTAAAGACTAAAGACAGAATGGCAATTGCAAGAAACGAGGTTCTCCAGCCATAATTATTAACTAGCCATGTGGCCATCAAAGGTATGATTATGGTGCCTGTGCCAACACCAGCCAGTACGAGTCCGGTCATTTTTCCTCTTCGTTTTACAAACCATCGGGCTGTTGTGGAGAGGAGAGGTACCACATAAGCGCTTAAACCCGTGCCCAGTATAAAACCATAATAGAGATATAGCTGCCATATAGAATTAATCTGTGACAGCATTAAGTAGCCAAGGCACAGCAACAACCCACCAACCGTAAGAACTAGTCTGGGACCAAATCTATCATTTATCTTCCCAACAACAATACCCAGAAAACCACTCAGAGCTAGAGTTAGGGAGAAACTACCTGAGGTTATTCCTCTCGACCAATCGAATTCTGTTACTAGCGGCCCAAAGAATACACCAAAGCTATTGAATCCTCCTACTATCATTGTCATGATAATGAAAGTAGCTAGGACTATAATATAACCATAGAAATATTTTGGTTTACTACTCTTAATCACGTAATAATTCTTCCTGTTAATTGGACGTTAAGTGAGACTTGCTTCATGCATTTGTTTGGGTGCTTCCAAGTTGAGTCTCCCGGATTCTGGTTAATATCGTCTTGGAGTCAAAGAACGAACATTAGACAATATAACATAACCGGTCGGTTTTCACATAAACGTATAACCTATGTTCTTAGCGACGATTTTTCTATGAGTGGATGCATTTTGCATACCAATTTCCTGCGCGGGGAAGTTTCCGACAGGTCGCTGTTATTTATCCCATCTTACTGGGTACAAGTCATCCACAATGATAGAAAGTGATCTCGGCCCTCTTCTCTGCACTTTTCCTCCTACTATCAACCAGTCTTCTCGAAATAAGACTTGTCCACACTTTTCTTGAACATCACCAAATACAGTCAGATCAGTAATCCCCGTCCCATCTTCCATTATTACATAAACTACTCTATTCCCATTTCTTGTAGGCGGTGTCTGATAACGAATAACAGACCCAATAATTTTAACTGTCTTCCCCGTGGGTACGGATGAAAGGTCTTTCATCTGTGTAAAGCTGCTGTTGAAGGGAAAGAAATCTAAAGGATGTGCCGATAAATTTAGTGATAAGAGTTCCCTTTCCACAAGCATTCTTGCTTTTTTATCTTTGTAAAATGGACCACCTGTTGAAGTTAATTCTGTTTTGGTATCCTCAAATAGAGGCCTTGTCCCCTTACCCACTTTATGCCTGAGGCCTACCAGATTAGGAAGGTGTAAGAGCAGTGTATTCCTGTCACCAAAAGCGTCACAAGCTCCAACCTTAACAAGATTCTCCACGATGGGCCGACTGGTATTTGTTCTCAGTACAAAGTCCCTTAAGGAAGTAAATTTACCATTTGCCCTCTCTGACAATATAGATTCCAACGCTTTCTCTGACATTCCCTTCATCTGTTTAAGACTGACTCTTATCGCTCCATCCTCTACAATATAGTTATTGGATGAACTGTTAATATCAAGGGGTAATATTTTAATTCCAAACCTCTGGGCATCCGCTATCAAAACATGTGGGGGGTAATACCCCATAGGCTGGTTTGACAAAACCGCAGCAAAAAAATGGGCAGGGTAATGACACTTAAGCCAGAGGGTTTGGTAAGCAAGGATAGCATATGCAACAGCATGGGCTTTACAGAATCCATAGGCAGCAAAGGCAGCCAGTTGTTCAAAGACCGTGTCAGCAACGCTTTTGCTTACACCGTTTTTAGTGGCGCAAGAAATAAAGGAGTGCCGCATCTTCTCCATTTCCTCTTCAGTTCGGTCGTGGGTCATTGCTCGTCTAAAACCGTCTGCCTCGGCATAACTCATTCCAGCCAAATCGTGGGCAACTTTTAAGACTTGTTCCTGATAAAGTATTACTCCTAGGGTTTCACTGAGGGCATTTTTTAGTTTTGGGTGAAGATATACTACAGGTTCTTTACCGTGTCTTCTTGGAAGATAGACTTTGTCCATACTAGATTTAAGGGGCCCTGGTCGGACTAAGGAAAGCGAGACAATAATATCTTCAAAGCGGTTTGGTAGTAGTCTGCCGGCCATTTCTCTTTGTGCTGGTGACTCCAGTTGGAAAATACCGATTGTCTTACCGTCACGGAGCGTGGCGAAGGCTTTAGAATCATCCCTTGGTATATTATCTAAATTAATATCAATACCATGGCTCTTTTTGATGTTAGTAAGTGTATCCTCGATAATATTTAAAGTAGGGAGAGATAGTAAATCCATTTTAACAATACCTAATTTCTCGATGTCATCTTTGTCGTATTGGCTAATAATATCTCCACCGATTGACCATTCAAGAGGGACTAAATCAGAAAGCCTGTTATCTCCAATAAGCAGCCCTCCCAAATGAACAGATAGATGTTTGGGGAATCCGTCTATGGCAATGCATAGTTCAAATAATCTAGCAAGCTCAGGTCTCTTGTAGATGTTGCTTTTCTTTAGTTCGGGAAGAGAATCAGCGTATTCTAAGAGTTTTGAAGCGGATAGGTAATGAATGCCTTTGCAGGCTTCATCGAGTATATCATGTGGTATTTGCAGAGCTTTACCGGTGTCACGGATAGCCCCTCTGGCCATATAAGTATTGATAGTCCCGACACAAGCAACATTGTCAGCCCCATATTTTTGATAGATATAGCCTCTTACTTCATCTCTACGTGTGCGCTCAATATCCAGGTCAATGTCGGGCGGTTCGTATCTTAAAGGATGCATAAAGCGTTCGAAGAGAAGGTCATATTTAATGGGGTCAATATTACTAATATCAAGTGCATACACGACCAGACTATCTACTGCACTTCCTCTTGCCTGGCATTTTGTACCCCTTTCTCTCGCCCACTGAACTATATCCCAAACCACCAAGAAATAACTGCAGAAACCGAGTTTATCGATGGTGTTTAGCTCTTGCTCCAAACGATTTCTGATTTTTGGTGTCAGTGTGCCATACTTTTTTGAGACTCCGGCGTAAGCTAACTTTGATAAGTAGCTGGAGTCAGTTTCACCTCGAGGAGTATCGAACCTAGGAAAGTGAGGGCTACCTAGCTCTAACTCTAAATTACACTTGGAAACAATTACTTCTGTCATAGCTACAGCTTCAGGGAAGTCCTTGAAGAGTTTAACCATTTCCCTTGAGGATTTGAGATATTGCTCAACTGTGCGGTAGTCCTGTAATTGTGAAACCGGTATATTCTGGTCTATAGCATTGAGCAGTTCTTTTAAT
>CAYFEZ010000065.1:0-7507 GCA_964342215.1 uncultured Dehalococcoidales bacterium
TGGTTAAAGGGGACACCTTATCTGATGGAACCCATAAGATTGGGCTTGGTTTTGTGGCACAGGGTTTGGGTAACCTTGCCTTTGAAGTTACCGACCTGATCTCTACTACCTGAACAAGACTAAAAGACAGGTGTGCTAGGACGGTAATTAGAGATGAAAAGCGTAGCTATTACTGGCGTCTCAGGATACATCGGTAGTAGACTTTTCTCCCACCTTGACCGTTTGGAGAATGTGGAGAGAATTGTTGGTATTGATGTAAAACCGCCGAAAGATACCTCGCCTAAATTAAAGTTTTACTGCCAAGACGTATCTAAGCCTCTCGGCAACATCTTTGCCGAAAACGAAGTGGATAGAGCCATTCATCTGGCTTTTGTTGCAAAGCCTACCCATGACAGGAGGGGGGCTCGGCAGACCGATATCGGGGGAAGCCTGAATTTCTTGAACGCCTGCCGACAGGCGCAGGTCAAACATATCCTGTACCTGAGTAGTCATACCGTTTACGGAGCACATCCAGATAATCCTATATTGCTTAAAGAGGACTTACCGTTACGCCCAATGCTAGACTTTCAATATTCTTGGGATAAAGCGGAGACTGAGCAAATATGGCGTGATTTTGCTCTTTCCCATGAAGATTGCGGTGTTACTATTTTGCGTAGCTGCCTGGTAATCGGCCCCAACGCTGCTAATTCAGCTGCCGTTCTTATGTTTAAGCCACCGGTAATAATTGCTGTTACCGGTTATGACCCTCCAATGCAGTTTGTCCATGAGGATGACTTGATTGAGCTTATTACCACTTTATTTGGTCAAAAGAGAGCGGGTATCTTCAACGTGGCCGCTGAAGGGGAGCTCCGGTATAGCGAGATTGCTAGGCTCTTGGGGAGGAGGATGTTAGCATTACCCGAGAGCCTGTTGCGCCCTTTGATGGGCTTCTTGTGGGCATTGCACCTCCAGAGTGAATCACCAACTAGTGGTCTGGAGTTTATAAAATATCCACCTGTGGTGAGCACCGAAAAACTCAATAACGAGACGGCCTTTCAATTTCGTTTTTCCTCCAGTGAGGCGCTGCTATCCTATTTTCCATCGGGAAAATAGGATAGCAGTTTTAAGAGACCATCTGTGCCAATGAGTCATTTGGTGAAGTGCGTCCAACTGTACCGTAATAATGAACAGTACTATTCTTACTCGTAATTAGGAATCCAGAGGCTTCAGTGTTAAGAGCTTCTTCGCGATTTCCGGGTACTTAGCGATAAATAGCAGCTCTTCCGCAACCAGCGGTTTCTGCGATTCTACATTAGCATATCTGGCTAGTTCTAGAATCTGCTGGGCTTCTTCTTTACAGGTAAAGGAGACATCCATCTTCCCCATAAGGTGGCTGAAGCCAGATATTCCGCTGTATTGCCCGGCAATAATTTCCCTACCAGTTTCCACGAACTTTGGTTTACCTCTGCCTAGTTCTCGAAAGCTGTATAGCTCATAGTTTTCCGGGTCCTTTAACACACCGTCGGCATGGATGCCGGAGGCATGAGCAAAGGCATTGGCTCCAACTCCCGGCTGGTTTAGCGGAATCGGTACCCCAAAAGCGTAGCTGGCAAACTCAGCTAGCTTTGCTGCCTTAGTTAATTTTATCGGGCGAGCCAGCTGATATTTATCGATGAATCCCTTTGATTTGGTAATTGCTAAAATGACTGCCACTAGGTCGGCGTTACCCGCCCTCTCTCCGATTCCGTTAACGGTAGTGTTAATATAAGCATCCTGCCCCCCATCAATAGCACCTCTGGCTCCGGCTAAGGAATTGGCTACTGCCATACCCAGGTCACCGTGACAGTGCACTTCAATGGGCATTCCGGTGTTCTCGGCCAACCTCCTCACTGTTTCATAAATAGTAAATGGATTATCATAGCCTAGTGTGTCGCAGTATCTTAACCTATCAGCTCCTTGTTCTTTGGCCGCCAAACCGAATTTGATGAGGAAATCTAAGTCTGTCCGGGAAGCATCCTCGGCGTTTACCCCAATGGATTGGGCACCGTAAGACTTGGCTGCGATGACTGCTTCAACCAGAAACCGTAGCACATCCTGTTTCGTCCTCTTCCCCAGGAATTTGCCACTTACCATTTGGTCTGACGTGGACATAGAGAGGTTGAGGTGTTTAGTTTGCGGCACCAATTTAAAGGCTGTCTCTACATCTTCAACAAGCGCTCTGAGCCATCCCTCTAGGCGGATGGGCTGCAACACTCCCATCTCAGCTAGCTCTAGGTTAGACTGGAGGTAGAGTGTCTCGTGATGGGTGGTGGGGAAGCCATACTCAGACTGAAAGACGCCCATTTCATTCAGGAAAATGTTTATTAGTGTCTTCTCCAGCTTGGATAAACCAAGTTTGGCCGTTTGAACACCGTCTCGATTGGTTACGTCGATAATATAAATCTTGCCCATAAAATTATACTAATTTACAGTGCGCTAAGTTGAAAGGACTAGCTGGACTTCCACTCATCTCTTAGCTTTAATTTAGGAGTATAGCCAACAATTACCATGACTAGCATACAACAAACTTTAATGGGTAATCTAGTAGTGGCTGAGTTTTTCAATAACGGCATCCGCTACTTGTGAGGTGCCTACGGTGGTATCCGGTGCCTCCGGCTTTAGGTCGTAGGTCACATACTTCCCTTCCGTAATAACTTGGGCTATGGCTTTCTCTAGTCGGTCGGCACTTTTCCCCTCGCCAAGGTGGCGGAGCATCATTACGCCGGAGAGCATCATGGCCATAGGGTTAACTTTATTAAGCCCGGTATATTTGGGAGCGCTGCCGTGGGTGGCTTCAAATACGGCTATTCCATTACCTAGGTTAGCCCCGGGGGCCAGCCCCAGTCCCCCGATTAGGCCGGCACACAGGTCGGAAAGTATGTCACCATAAAGGTTGGGCGCCACCACCACCTCAAATTGCTGGGGCTTTTGTACGAGTTGCATGCTCATGTTATCCACCAGTCTATCCTCAAATTTAATATCAGGGTATTCTTTAGCTACCTCTCGGGCTACAGATAGGAATAATCCATCGGAGAATTTCAAAATGTTGGCTTTGTGTACGGCCGTTACCTTTTTCCGTTGGTGGGTGCGGGCATAGCCGAAGGCGAATCTGACAATTCTTCGGCTGCACATGTCGGAAATTGTCTTTATGCTTATCCCAGAGTCTGCTCTTACCGTCTCATCCTTAGTTTCTGATATGAGCTTTATTAATCTAGTTACATCGGGGGTTCCCTTTTCAAACTCGATACCGCGGTAGAGGTCTTCTATGTTTTCTCTCACGATAATGATATCCACATTTGGGTGTAGTGAAGGAGTTCCGGAGTATGTTTTACAGGGGCGCAGGCAGGCATAAAGCTCCAATTCCTTACGCAGAGCGACATTAACGCTTCTGAATCCTGAGCCTACTGGAGTAGTAACCGGACCTTTAAGAGCCACTTTGTTTTGCCTGATTGATGTCAGGACAGAGTCGGGAAGCGGCGTACCTAGTGTCTTTTGGGCACTACTCCCTACGTCGGCTAAATCCCAGCGAAAACTTATTCCAGTGGCTTCTAAGACTCTTTTTGTAGCCTGGATAACTTCGGGGCCTACGCCATCGCCAGGGATAAGGGTAACCTGATAAACCATCGAACTCATCTCCCGCTTACTTTCTCCCCTTTGCAGGGTAGTTTATAGTTTAAAGCTACCGTGCTTCTTAATATAAGGTAAAAGCCCGCCTTCATCAAGAATGCGGAGCATTACCTCAGGGATCTTGCTAAAAGTGAGCTGGCTACCATTGGTTGTATCACGGATAGTGCCAGTCTTAAGGTCTACCACCAACTCATCGCCATCTCTAATACTATCGGTCGGGCATAGGAGGACCGGAAGTCCGAGGTTAATGGCATTGCGGAAGAATATGCGGGCTACTGATTTCGCTAGTATTGCTTGCACCCCGGCCATCTTAATTACCAGTGGGGCATGTTCTCGACTGGAACCAAGCCCAAAGTTAGTGCCAGCCACGATAAAATCTCCTGGTTTCACTCTGGCGGCGAAGGTTGGGTCAGCATCCTCCATAACATGTTTGGCTAGCTCAGGAAGATTACTTCTCAGGGGAGTAAACCGCCCAGGTATGATGTGGTCAGTAGAGATGCTGTCGCCAAACTTGAAGGCTCTGCCAGTAAGCATTATATTACCTCTCTAGGGTCAGTGATTTCGCCCTTAAGGGAAGTGGCTGCCGCCGTAGCTGGACTAGCCAGATATATGAATGCCTCAGGACTACCCATTCGACCCATAAAATTCCGATTAGCGGTGGACAGGCAACTTTCGCCAGCTTCGAGAACTCCTTGGTGCAGGCCGAGGCATGGTCCGCAGCCAGGGGGTAAAATAATAGCTTCAGCTTTAAGAAAGGTCTGAATATAGCCAGCTTGGATAGCGGCTAGCATGACACCTCGGGAGGCTGGGGCAATCACTAACCGGGTTGACGGGTGGCGCTGTCTCCCTTTCAAAATCTTGGCGGCTACTGCTAGGTCATCCAGACGGCCGTTGGTGCAAGTGCCGATGAATACCTGATGGATTTTAATCCCCTTTAGCTCTTTCGCCAGAGCCGTATTGTCTACGGTGTGGGGTTTGGCCACAGTAGGATTAAGTGAAGCCAAACTAATATTTATGGTGCGTTCATATACTGCGTTGTCATCAGGGAAGAGCGGCTGGTAGTAGTCACCCCTTCCTTGTGCTGAGAGGTAATCATGTGTTTCTGTATCGGCGGGGAAAAGCCCTACTTTAGCTCCGGCTTCCACAGTCATATTAGCTACGGTAAGACGTTGCGGGATACTCATATTGTTTATAGCATCACCACTAAACTCCAGAGATTTATAGGTAGCGCCCTCGGCTCCAATCTGTCCAATGAGATGAAGGGCAAGGTCTTTGGCATAGACACCGTCGGGGAACTTACCACTGACTTTTACCTTAATACTTTCGGGAACTCGGAGCCAGGTTTCCCCTAGACCGATGGCCATAGCTATGTCCGTGGAACCCATACCGCAAGCGAAAGCCCCCAAACCACCGGCAGTTACCGTATGAGAGTCGGCACCAACAATTAAATCACCGGGCTTAGCCAGAGATTCCGCTACTATTTGATGGCAGATGCCCTCGCTAACATCGGAGAGGAAACTATTGGTCTCTCGGGCAAAGCTACGGAGGAGCACATGGTCATTGGACAATTCACGATTCGGACTAGGAGCGGCATGGTCTAAGAACAAGGCGGTTTTAAGAGAATTAGCGGGATGCCCAAATCCAGCGGTACGGAAGTGCCTTACCGCTAATGGTCCAGTAGCATCCTGAACGAAAGCCAAATCTACCCTAGCAATAACAATATCTCCTCCCTTAACATCATTCCCTGATTTGGTACTTAGTATTTTTTCCGCTAATGTTTTATCCATAGTAATCCCTGGTCAGAGCCTTCTTTATTTGAGCCTTAATCTTAGCTGCGAACACTGACATTCGTCAGTTTTCCGTTAAGTCTTGCCATCTAGTTGTGTGTTTTGTATCCAGCATAATTATAATGGCAGGATAACTGTAGTGCAACTAAGGAGAAAACAGAGGGTACCAGGTATTATATTTTCTGATTGGTGGTGTCTAAGTTAAATGATCGTTTGAAAGCAAAATAATTTCCCCGAAAAGGTATTGACAAAGTAGGTAAGATGTAGTAGTATACGGCATACGGTAACCTGTTACCGTATGTTATAATGCGAGGGATGGTATATATCGGGATGAGAAGAATTTATATTAAGGAACCGGTTTGCATGGGTTGTCACCTCTGTGAGGTGTATTGCCAACTACAGCATTCCATGTCTAAGGACTTAATCAAGGCCTTCAAGAGAGAATTTCCCCCACCCTTGTCGCTTCTGCAAGTTGAGGAAAAAAAGCCGGTTTCCTTTGTTATGCAATGTCGGCATTGTGCGGAACCACTATGTGTCTATGCCTGCCTTACCGGGGCTCTTCAGAAGGAGCCCGATAATGGTATTGTTACTGTGGATACAGAGAGATGTATCGGCTGTTGGACCTGCACATTAGCTTGTCCGTTTGGCGCTATAAAGCGGGATATACACCGGGGCAAGAGCACTAAGTGTGATTTATGTCTTGGGGAAGAGGTGCCGGCGTGTGTTGCTCATTGTCCCAATGAAGCGCTAGTATGCGTTGACACTGAAGGTGATGTTTTGCCAGCTTAAAGATTGTGGGAGTGCGAATGATTACAATAATTGATTATGGCGCCGGTAATCTGCGTAGCGTGGTTAATGCCATTATCAAGTTAGGCTATCAGCCAGAGATAACTAACCGTCCGGACGATGTGCTTAATTCTCAGGCGGTTATCTTGCCCGGTGTTGGTGCCGCTGCTGATACTATGGAAAGCCTTAATGCGTTTGGGTTGGCTAGTCCCATTCGGCAATTCATTGCTGAGGGGCGTCCCTACTTGGGTGTCTGTATCGGATTGCAGATTTTGTTTACCGGTACCGAAGAAGGGGGTGGGCATGAGTGTTTGGGTATTTTTCCCGGGCGAGTACGGCGGCTTCCCACGGGACTCAAGATTCCCCACATGGGTTGGAACCAAGTAAGGCAGAAGATTTCCCATCCAGTATTTGATGGTATACAGGATGGAGCTAACTTCTATTTTGTTCATAGTTACTATGTGACGCTTGATGATAAATCGCTGGTAGCCAGTGAGACTGACTATGGCGTTTCAATATGCAGTGTAATTGCCAGAGGAAATCTGGTGGCTACTCAGTTTCATCCGGAGAAGAGTGGGGAAGTTGGACTCAAGTTTTATGATAATTTCATAACGTTGGCTCTGGCGGCGGGGATAAATGGTAAGTAAGTTAGGGTGGGGACACCATGGCTAAGATAGAAAAAGTAAAATATCTGATTATTGGAAACTCCGCCGGTGGTATCGGGGCGGCTGAGGCTATCCGTGAGGTGGATAGAGCTGGGTTAATTACCATAATCTCCGACGAGCCATATACGGCCTACTCCCGACCGCTTATATCAAAGTATCTAACAGAGAGATGTCCCCTGGAGAGAATGCTGTTTCGTCCAGTTGATTTCTATGAGAGGAATAATATTAACCTCTGGCTTGGCAAGAAGGTGGAGCGGCTTAGTATTGATAGGCATGCCGTTGAATTAGAGGATGGCCAGAAAATATTTTGGGAGAAGTTGGTGCTTGCCACTGGTGGTATACCGGTTGTTCCCCCGATAGAGGGTGTGGAAAAGAGAGGGGTTTTTAATTTTACTACGCTTGATGATGCCAAACTGATTGACCAGTTTCTTGATGGGGCAACTCGGGTGGTGGTCATTGGTGGTGGGCTCATCGGGGTAAGTGCAACGGAGGCACTGCTGAAGCGAGGGGTTGAGGTTACCGTTGTGGAGATGAAAGAGCGGATTTTGAATGCTATCCTTGATGAGGAAGCATCAGCTCTGGAGGATGAAACTCTGCGGAAGTTGGGGGTTGAAATCATTACCG
>CAYFEZ010000066.1:0-7457 GCA_964342215.1 uncultured Dehalococcoidales bacterium
AAACAGGTCTGTTTCGACATAAATCTGACCATCAGTAATAGAGATAACATTGGTCGGAATATAAGCCGCTAAATCCCCAGCCTGAGTTTCAATTATCGGTAGCGCCGTAAGAGAACCGCCACCGTATTCAGCAGCGTACTTGGCTGCCCGTTCCAGAAGGCGACTATGTAAATAAAAGACATCACCGGGGTAAGCCTCTCGCCCTGGTGGGCGGTGTAAAAGTAGTGAAAGCTGCCGGTAAGCCCAGGCATGCTTGGATAGGTCATCATAAATAATTAAAACATCCTTTCCTTGTTCCATAAACTCCTCGCCCATAGCACAGCCGGCATAAGGGGAGAGATATTGTAAGGCAACTGAATCAGAGGCATTAGCCGCCACGACGATGGTATGCTCCATGGCGCCATAGGTTTCCAGAGTGGCTACAGTTTGCGCCACTTTGGATACTTTTTGGCCAATGGCAACATAAATGCAGATTAAATCACCGTCCTTTTGATTAATAATGGTATCAAGGGTGATAGCCGTCTTACCTGTAGAGCGGTCACCAATAATAAGCTCCCGCTGTCCCCGACCGATAGGAATCATGCTATCTATTGCCTTAATACCGGTTTGTACAGGGGTATTTACCGAACTGCGTAGGGTTACATTAGGTGCGACACGTTCCATGGGTCGGGTCTTCTCAGTCTTAATCGCACCCCTACCATCAAGGGGACGACCTAGGGCATCAACAACTCTACCGATAAGCGCCTCGCCCACCGGTATCTCAGCGATTCGGCCGGTGCACCGCACCTCATCCCCTTCCTTAATTTCAGTGTAGTCTCCTAGTATAATAGCTGCCACACTATCTTCTTCCAGATTTAACACAATCCCCATAACATCATTAGGAAACTGAAGTAGCTCATTATACTTAGCTGCCGCCAGCCCGTGAATCCGGGCGATGCCATCACCTACCCCGATCACCGAACCTACATCCACCAAAGTCGTTGCCAAGCCAAATTGCTCAATCTGCTCTTTAATAATAGAAACGATACTCTGCCCTTTTGTTGTCACCTAAACTACCTCCCTTTGCTGGCTAGCTCATTCTTTAAGGTGGCTAACTTACTATGGGTGCTACCGTCGAGTAACTTGCCACCAACTCTGGCTATAATCCCACCGAGTAGACCGGGGTCTACCTTAGCATCAAGCACTATCTTTTTGCCGACTATAGCACCAAGACGCTCGGCCACTCTTAGTTTGTCTTCGTCATTAAGAAGAATGGCCGTAGTAACCTCCGCTGATTCTATGCCACGGTAGCTATCCAATATTCGCTGATACTCATCAGCAATGCCCCCTATTATTCTGAGCCTGCCTCTCGCTACCAACAAACGAACCAGATTTAATGCTAGCGGGCTTATGCCGCTCAGTCGCTCAGCCAGCTGTTTAATTCTATCATCAAAACGGAGTTTGGGGCTTTCGGGTAAAACCGTAAGTGCTGCATCTTCACTGAGGTTAGCTAGTATCTTCAGGTCAGACTGCCATCTATCCAATTCCCCCGTCTCCAGTGCAATTTCAAACACTGCCTGTGCATAACGTTTAGGATAAATCCATTTTGCCACCGAATCTCCTTAAATGAAAACGGACTACCCCTTTTTTAAGGTAGGGGATTCCTTTAGAACCTTATCAATAAGCTGGCGGTGTGTTTTCTCGTCCAGTGAACGGTCAATGACCTTCCCTGCAGCCAGTATAGCTAAATCAGCGAATTCCTTACGCAGCTCATCTATAGCCTCGTCTCGCTCTCGCTGAATCTCTATCCGCGCCTTAGCAATAAGGGATTCGCCTTCCTGCTTGGCTTCCTGCCGTGTCTTTTGCTTGATTTCCTCGCCGGTGCGCACTGCTCGGGCGATAACCTCTTGGCCTTCCCCACGGGCAGCATCAAGCTGCTGCTTAACTTCTTCTTCAGCACGAACGGCTTGTTCCTTAATATACTCGGTTTGCTCCATACTCTCTTTAACCTTCCTGGAGCGTTCGTCAAGTATTCTCATAATGGGCTTATAGGCAACTAAATATAGCAGTCCAAACAGGATAGTAAAATTAACAATTTGCGCCACTAATGTTGCTAGATTAATACCGAGTTCTCCCAAGGGAACCTCCTCGCTGTCTGTAAAAATTAAGCTACAAAAATAATAACAACTGCTACAATTAAGGCATAAATAGCGATTGCCTCAGCAAAGGCGATTGCCAGTATCATGTTAGTCATTATTGGCCCTCTTGCCTCAGGGTTACGCCCCAGTGCCTGCATAGCTCCGAATCCTAAAATCCCTATGCCAATCCCGGGTCCCAGGGCACCCAATCCTATCGCCAACCCTGCCGCCAACAGTTTCATTGCTGCTACTTCCATTCTTTATCCTCCTTAGTACAAATTTTAAATAAAACGACATTCTCTAGACTGTCTCCTCAGCATGAGGAGTGACCGCAATAGTGGCAAATACCAAGGTTAACCCGGCAAAAATAAGAGCTTGAACAAAGCCAACCAGTAGCTCAAGCCCATAGAAGGGTAAGGCAAGTACCCAGGGAACTAGGAAAGCAACTATTAAAAGTAGTATTTCACCAGCTGTCATATTGCCAAAGAGACGAAAGGTGAAGCTTATGATGCGTATAAATTCGCTCAGTGCTTCCAGTCCGCCAACAAAAATTTCAATGAATCCGGAGAATAGCCCACTAAACCCAGTCCGTAGTTTTCCTCTAGCCAACTGCCCCAGACTTCTAAAAAATTGCCCCACATTAACAAACTTCTTCATATACCGAAGGCCCCCAAGAGACCTTATCCCCCAATATTCGATAAAGACAAAGGATATAAGAGCCAGTGCCAGAGGTAGATTAACATCGGTGTTAGCCCCCCGTAATAAATGAACTATTTCACCCTCAGAATTAGTAATAGTTATGGAACCAAACCCGGGAAGCAAACTCAGCCAGGCATTCACTATTACAAAGAGAAAGATGGTAGTAATTATAGGAAAGAAGCGACGCCCGTTCTTCTCACCGGCGACACTTTGGCAGAAATTGAGCAGTCCTCCAAGGGCAGATTCTAACAGGGTTTGCAGCCGACCCGGAATCAACTTCACCCTATGCGTAACCGCATAAGAAAATCCAACTAAAACAATAATGCTGAGCCACGCCGTAAATACACTATTAGTAATAGGAATATTATGATTACTAAAAAGGTAAAAAAGCGGCTCAGCCGGAAGTTCGGGGTGTGGTCTAGGAACGCTAATCCAACTAGGTAGCCCCAGATCGCCAAAAAAGCTACTACCCAGAGCTCCGCCAATAAAGCTAATAATAAAGAGGGCGAGAAGGAGAACTAGAATCCCAACTAAGACAGGGAGAGGTAAACCAAGGAAGTTTTTCTTAGGCACTAGCCATTCTCCTTATTTTGTTTTTTGCCCATAAGAGGCAGAAGCATGCGATGAACACCGAAAAAAGCGACAATAACCCCACCGAGTAAGCCGACTATCAGCAAAACAGGTTCGGTATTTAGCCTGTTATCAAGCCACCGCCCACCAAGCACCCCTAAAACAATCGAACTGCCAACAAAAAAGCCCACTCCCGCTAGCCGTAAAGCTGCTTCCCACCTGTGCATGCTAGCCTCAATATTTCTAACCTTCCGTAGCATACCAAATCTGCCATTTTTGGTCAAGCCTAATCCCGGCCATTACTTATCACTCCACTATCAAAGCAGGCTTAATGATTGTGTACCGCGGGTTTTTCCTGCGGGTTTTCCCCTGTTTAAGATGTTGTTTGCCAAGGGTAGACTAAAGGGACGACACCCTTTCTAACGTGATTTTTCTCTATTGTAAGGAATGTAGGACAACAATAAACTCAGTAAACACTCTGTCTAGAGTTCGCTGATAAATGTCCTATAACTGCTAATGACAAGCCTTAGGCTACTTGGTTCTAAGTCTTTTTTGTCGATTCGCCAATTAAAGGGTAATTCTACCCTATATTAACTTCCCTTTTCTTGCTAAACCTACGGCTGGCTAAAAAGTTGAGAAAAGTTTTCCTTAAAGTATTTCAAGAAATTATACATATCCAGCGTATCCTCGGCAGTTAATTCTTTCTCATTCCTGAATTTATCCAGTTCTGCCTCAGTCAGGTCAGCAATAGCCTCAAATATTTTGTTTCCCTCCACTATCGCTGCCACCAAACACTGAGCGTGATAAGCGATACGAAGGATCCTCAAAACCTACAACTCTTGGCTGTGACCGCGAACATTAACACTATCTACCCCATATTGTTTTCCACAGATACTGCACTTTATTCAAGCCATCTACTTTTTGATAAGATTCTCTTCCACCAGTTCCATCCCTAATATCAAGATTTACGCTTATTAAAATCCTCTAAATCAAGGGTATTAATGAAATCATGAAAAGCCGACATTTTGTTCATCTCTTCTTCACTAATTTTCTTATCCTTATCAGTAACCCCGTCCACTTCTTGGAGGAGAGGTTTACCTGTTTCCTGGTCTAGCAGGATACCGGCTTTATCTAAAACCGTATCATCAACGTAGATGGGCACCTCTACCCTGACTGCCAGTGCGAGTGCGTCGCTAGGACGGGAGTCGACCTCCATTTGTCCCCCATCTACATTAAGAACAACCTTAGCATAAAATGTATCGTTCTGAAGGTCGCTGACGATGATAGAGTTGATATTGGCCCCCAAGGTATCAATTATCGAACGTAACAGGTCATGAGTCAAAGGTCTCGGTACGGTAACCCCCTGTAGTTTCACGGCTATGGCATCTGCCTCAGCCGGGCCAATCCAGATAGGCAAATAGCGCTCCGCCAGTTTTTCTTTAAGGATTACTACCCTCCGATAATTCATCAAACTAACCCGAATACTATCAATCGTCATCTCTATCATAGCAGACCTCCCCTATTTCACAGAAAGTATACTAAATTTTACTCCACATCACTACTACTGTCAACCAGATATTACGTGGTTAAGAATCGCTATTTTACGGGTTTTGACCAAATTTTAAACCATTAACTAGACCACCTTATCTATGGTATAATAACAACTGTTGATAATGGTAAACGGTTTAAAAAACCCTAACTGAACAGGAGGCACAATTATGGTTGAGAGTCAGAAGGCTATTGTCTGGTTCGATGAGGTTACCAAAAATGATGTACCGCTGGTTGGGGGTAAAGGGGCAAATCTGGGTGAAATGACCAATGCTAACATACCCGTCCCTCCTGGTTTCATTGTAACCGCCAATGCCTACTTCGATTTTTTGCAAAAAACGAAGCTAACCGATAAGATCAGTAATTTACTGCAACCGTTAGACTCGGGCAACAGCCGGCAATTGCAACAAATTGCTGATGAAATTAAACGGGTAATTCTGGATGCTACTATGCCCCCGGAATTAATCGCAGATATTAAAGAGGCTTATGCAAAAATGGGTCGGGGTTTGGTCGCTGTTCGTTCCTCCGCCACCGCGGAGGATCTGCCCGAAGCTTCATTCGCCGGTCAACAACGTACTTTTCTCAATGTGCAGGGCGAAAAAGAGGTGGTGCTTGCCGTTCAAGAATGTTGGGCGTCTCTCTTTGAACCACGGGCTATTTTCTACCGCGTGGAGCAGGATTTTGACCATTTGAAGGTTGGTATTGCGGTTCCAGTGCAAAGAATGGTGCAATCTGAGGCTGCCGGAGTCATGTTTACTCTAGAGCCTGAAACCAGTGATGCCAGTAAAATTATTATCGATGCTATCCTTGGGCTTGGTGAAATGATTGTCTCTGGAGACGTAACTCCAGACGCCTATATTGTTGACAAAGAGAGGTCATCCATTAGTAGTAAGGAAATTAAGAAGCAGGAATGGAAACTGGTAAGGGCTGAGGGAGGTCGTGGGGAGGAAGCTAACATCAAGATACCGCTAACACCTGAGGAGCAGGCCAAACAAAAAATAAGTGATGAGGATATAACTACTCTGGCTCAGCTAGGCAAACGGTTAGAGGAACACTATCAGTTCCCCCAAGACATTGAGTGGGCCAAGGAGGATAACCAGCTCTTTATTGTTCAGACCCGCCCGGTAACCAGTATAAAGGAAGTGGAGAAAGCGGCAGCCGAATCTAGAACGGAAATTAACGCTCCCGTACTTATATCGGGGTCATCTGCCAGCCCTGGTATAGCCTCGGGACAAGTCCAAATAATCCATGATCCTTCGGAAATAGATAAGGTAAAAGAAGGTGATATTTTAGTTGCTGAAATGACCACTCCTGACTTTGTGCCAGCGATGAAACGAGCGGTAGCTATCGTTACCGACCGCGGTGGGAGGACGGCACATGCAGCTATTGTTAGCCGAGAGTTGGGTATCCCTTGTATCGTCGGTACCGGGCAGGCTACCACCAGTTTGAGTAATGGGCAGATAATCACTGTAGATGGTTCTAAAGGTAAGGTTTATAGCGGGAAGGTAACCATTACTGCTGAGGAGTCTACTGATTGGAAAGAAATGATTGAGACCAAGACTAAGGTCTATGTAAACCTGGCCCAACCCGAACTGGCGAAAAGGGTAGCTGCTCGTAATGTGGACGGGGTAGGACTGCTCCGCGCCGAATTCATTGTCGCCCAGATTGGCGAGCATCCGCGATATATGATAAGCCAGAATAGAGGTCAAGAGTTTGTCAGTAAGCTTGCCGAAGGGTTGACTGCCTTTACCCAAGCGTTTCACCCACACCCGGTAGTTTATCGCACTAATGACTTTAAGACTAATGAGTATCGAGAGCTCCACGGTGGTCAAGAATATGAAGATATGGAGGAGAATCCCATGCTGGGCTATAGAGGAGCTTCGCGGTATATCACTGACGTTGCAGTATTCAAGCTAGAATTAGAAGCGATAAAGAAGGTGAGACAGAATTACCAAAACCTATGGGTGATGATTCCCTTCGTCAGAACCATTAACGAACTGGCTAGAACTAAGGAAATTATGGAAACGGAGGGGCTTAAGCGTTCCGATGACTTCAAATTGTGGATGATGGTTGAGGTACCCTCTAACATTTTCCTGCTGGAGAAATTCCTGAAAGTGGGCATTGATGGCATATCCATCGGTTCTAATGACCTAACTCAGCTTATTTTGGGTATTGACCGTGATAGCGAAAAACTTGCCGAGACATTTGACGAACGAGACGAAGCGGTGCTTATCGCTCTAGAAAGAGCGATTAAAATATCCAAGAGTATGGGGGTTACTTCATCTATCTGCGGGCAGGCACCATCAGTGTACCCTGAGCTTACTGAAAAGTTGGTGGAGTGGGGTATCACCTCAGTGTCGGTAAGTCCGGATATGATTGGTACCACCAGAGAGATCATTGCCAAAGCAGAAGAGAAACTTAAACTTTAATGATTAGTCATCCTAATATCCGTCAAATAACTGAGGAAAAGGAGGGGGGAAGCCTTTCTCCCTATGCGGTAAAGAGCAGGCTCTCACGGGGCCG
>CAYFEZ010000067.1:0-7386 GCA_964342215.1 uncultured Dehalococcoidales bacterium
TACTTCTGGTTCAGCATCAGTAATGGCAATGGTATGTTCAAAATGGGCGGAGAGGCTCCCATCAGCTGTAAGCACTGTCCAATGGTCACCACCAACCCGGGTACGCCAGTCACCCACATTCACCATAGGTTCGAGGGCAAGCGTCATACCCCGTTTTAGTTCTGGTCCTGTGCCCGGCAAACCAAAGTTAGGTATTTGAGGTTCCTCATGCATATCTTGTCCAATACCATGCCCGGTATACTCACGCACTACCCAATAACCTCTTGATTCAGCATAGTCTTGGATAGCCGCCGAGATATCCCCCAATCTTGCCCCATGACGGGCAGCAGCAATGCCTGCTTGTAGGGCTCCCCCGGTGGTTTTTATTAGTTCTTCTGCTTCTGGGCTGATTTCCCCTACTCCCACCGTGACCGCAGCATCACTCTGAAAACCTTTAAAAATTGCGCCCAGATCAAGGGAGACAATATCACCTTGGCGCAACACGCGCTCTCCCGGAATTCCATGCACTATCTCATCATTTACCGAGACGCAGAGATTTGACGGAAACCCCCGGTAACCTTTAAACGACGGTTTAGCTCCCAGCCTTTCTAATTCTCCGGCGACGATGGCATCCAACTCTTTTGTTTTCATCCCCGGCCGTAGCTGTAACTTTAACATTTCTAGTATAGTGGCCACAACTCCGCCCGCTTGGCGCATAACAGTAATCTCTCGTTTAGATTTAGTGATTATACCCATCTAAGTGTGAACTTTCTCTTGAATGGCGACAACTATCCTCTGGCTTACCTCATCCACTTTCCCCTCTCCGCCTATTTCTAATAGTTTGCCCACTTTGGCATAATAATTAATTAGGGGAGCTGTCTCCGCAAAGTAGACTTTCAGCCGTTGTTTAACTGTCTGGGCAGTATCATCGGGGCGTTGATATAGCTCATCGCCACACCGGTCACACCTGCCCCAGACCTTAGGGGGAGATTTTACGGCATGATATGGCGTCTGGCAATCACGGCAAATCCAGCGCTCCCTTAAACGCTTCAAAAGCTCATCTTCAGGAACCATAATATATATCACTTCATCTATGGCTTTAGCCTGTTCCTGTAGGGCTTGCTTCAACGCTTCAGCCTGTTTTAGGCTTCTGGGGAAGCCATCAAAAACTACCCCAGATTCACAATCTGGAGCCGAGAGACGTTCCAGAACCATTCGTATTGTAATCTCATCAGGAACCAGTTTTCCTTTCTCCATGTAAGCCCTAACCTGTTGCCCTAGCTCGGTGTTCTGCTCTACTGCTTGTCGAAATAGGTCCCCAGTGGCTATATGAATTAGATTTAACTTCTGGGAAACAATCGTTGCTTGTGTCCCTTTACCTGATCCGGGGGCCCCTAAAAAAATAATATACACCGTTTTTTCCTACTTAATAAAGCCTTCGTAGCGCCGCATTACTAGCTGCGCCTCCATTTGCTTCATGGTATCTAGCGCCACTCCAACTACAATGAGTAGACCTAAGCTAGATAGTTGCACCACCTGAACATTGGTAATCTCACGGGCTATAAAAGGCATTACCGCCACTGTGGCTAGAAAGAGAGCCCCTCCCCAGGTAATGCGGTTAATAACATAATTAAGATAGCTAACGGTCTGTTTTCCGGGGCGAATTCCAGGGATAAATCCACCCTGTCGCTGTAGTGTACCCGGTAAATCCTGTTGCTGAAACACTATCATAGTGTAAAAGAAGGCAAAGGCAAACGACAATAGAAAAAAGAGTCCCCAGTAAAATAAGCCCAAAGGTAATGGTGCATTGGGATTGAACAAATTCATAATATGATTAGCCAGGTTAGGGTCGGTTCCCGGAGGACTGGTAAAATAGCTGGCTACTATACCGGGGAAGATTACCATGGACATAGCAAAGATAAGGGGAATCATCCCGGCGGTATTTACTCGTAACGGGATATGAGTTGCACCAGATTGTCGGTACATACGGCCGCTACGAAAGACACTGCGTGCATATTGAACCGGAATCCGGCGGTGCGCCTCGGTAAAGATAACAATTACCATAACCGTGGCTAAAGCTATGATACCATAAAAGGCTAAGCCGACCAAGTTTGTCCCGGCTTCTACTTGGGCCCGCCCGAACAATTCCCACACACCGGCGACAATGCCCCCAAATATTATAATTGATATACCGTTACCAATGCCATACTCAGTAATAAGTTCCCCCAACCAGACTAAAAACATTGTGCCAGCTACAAGTGATAGCACCATGGTTACCATCGGTAAGGCATCGACGTTACCAATCACACCTTCACGCTGGAGGAAGATTATCTGTCCATAACCTGAGATAGCTGCCATCGGGACCGTCAGCCAGTGAGTAATACGGTTAATCCGGTGTCGGCCAGTCTCCCCCTCCTGGGAAATGGCTTGTAGCCGGGGGATAACGGGTACCAATAGCATCATAATAATTGAAGCGGTTATATAAGGGTAGACTCCCATTGCCGCCACACTGAAATTCCTCAACGCACCACCACTGAACATATCAAGCATGCCCATCATTGCATTACGGTCAAACAACTGTTGTAATGCATTGGGGTCTACTCCAGGAAGGGGCACATGAGCCACAAAACGGAAAATTACCAGAATACCTAAGACAATTAGAATCCGGCGCCTTAAATCAGGTAGATGGAAGGCATCGAGCATTGCCTGAAACAACCGTGGTCTACTTTGATTTTGCGGCATGCTCCACCTCGTCCACTTTGCCACCCGCTGCCTCAATCTTGGCTCTAGCGGTAGCCGAAAACTTATCTGCCTTTACCATAACGGGGTGGTTAATTTGACCCCCAGCCAGAATTTTTATTGGCTGCCGTAGTGATTTTACCACGCCGGATGCCATCAATCTCTCTGGTGTTACCTCACTCCCCGACTCAAATATATTAAGTTTATCCAGATTAACCAAGCTATATTCCGTCCTAAAAATATTGGTAAAGCCGCGCTTCCGCGGCAGACGTTTGAATAACGGCAACTGCCCACCTTCAAATCCACGGGGTATATTATAACCAGCACGAGATTTCTGACCGTTACAACCACGTCCCGAGTAGGTACCATGACCACTGCCATCTCCCCGTCCCACTCGCTTTCTGTCCTTTCTAGAACCGGGAGCTGGTGATAACTCGTTTTGCCTCACGAACTCTCCTCCTCTATTCTAAGTAAATGTCTCACCTTGTTAATCATACCTCGGATTGAGCTTGAATTATCATGAGTAACACTATGATTTAGCCGATGTAGACCAAGAGCCTTTATGGTTTGCTTCTGGTCCTTAGCATAGCCAATGCTGCTCTTAACCCAAGTGATACGCAGCTTAGTCACTAGCTATCGTCTCCTCCACTACAATAGATTTGCGCTTGGCAAGTTCTTCTTTCGGATCTTTAATTTGGCTAAGGGCCAGTATCGTTGCTTTAGCCATGTTAATACGATTAGAACTTCCCAACGATTTGGTCAGAATATCCTTGATGCCAACCGCCTCTAGTACAGCCCGGATGCTACTGCCGGCAATAACACCGGTACCTGGGGTTGCGGGCTTTAACAAGACTTTAGCAGCTCCAAACTTGACCGTCATTTCATAGGGAATAGTAGTACCGGCCAACGACACTTTAATCAAGTGCTTTTTGGCGATAGCCCCAGCCTTGTTAATTGCCTCTGGTACTACATTTGCTTTACCAATGCCGATGCCTACATATCCGTTACCGTCCCCGCTTACCACCAAGGCGCTAAAACTGAGGCGTTTCCCCCCTTTTACTACCTTAGCTACGCGATTAATATATATCAGCTTGTCATCCAGCGTAAGTTCGGTTGGGTCTATTCTATCTATTGATTCTTTCATCTACCTCAAAATTACCCCTCAAAATTTTAATCCGGTCTGCCGAGCCGCCTCAGCTAAGGCTTTAACCCGACCGTGATATTTGTATCCCCCTCGGTCAAAAACTACATAATTTATCCCCTGACTTAATACCCGGCTAGCTAGCAAAGAACCGACGAGTTTTGCCCTATCTACCTTTACCTTACCTGCCGCCTCACTTTTTATCTCCAGGTCAAGTGTTGAGGCTGAAAACAGGGTATGACCTCGTGAATCGTCGATAATCTGAGCGTAGATATGGTTTAGACTACGGAAAACACACAGTCTAGGTCTAGAGGCTGTGCCCTCCACCTTGGCTCTGACCCGTTTGTGTCTCCGGTAACGAGCCGTTCTTACCGCACTTGTACCCATTTTATGCCGTCCTGCCTATAGCCTTACCCGTCTTCCCCGTTTTAATGCGAACTACTTCTCCGGCGTACCTAATTCCCTTACCTTTATAAGCATCAGGGGGACGGATAGCCTTAATTTCAGCTGCCATTTCACCCACCACTTCCTTGTCAATCCCTGTAACCTTAACCCGACTTGTCCCTTCCACATCTAGGGATATACCTGGTAATGGTGATACCTCCACCGGATGTGAATAACCAACACGGATTATCAGTTTGTCCTCTTCTTTAACTACCCGATAACCTACCCCTACTATTTCAAGGTTCTTCTCAAAACCGCTACTTACTCCCTCCACCATATTAGCCAGAAGACTCCGTGTCAGTCCGTGCAAGGAACGATGCACACCACTATCACTAGGCCGTGACACTATTAGACTATTATTTTGCATAGTTACGGCCATGTCACGGTGAAACCGACGACTAAGTACTCCTTTAGGGCCAGTTACCGTAATCTCATCCTGTTTAATTGTTACCACCACGCCTGGTGGAAGAGTTATTGGCATTCGTCCTACCCTAGACACATATCACCTCAAGATGCATTTACCATACGGAACATAGAAATTCACCGCCAACGCCTTGCCGCCAAGCGTGTCGTCCGGTCATCACTCCCCTAGGTGTAGACACAATGGCAATACCTAAACCGCCGTAAATGCGGGGGATCTCTTTCTGCTGAACATACACTCTCAGCCCGGGTTTACTTACTCGCTGTAATCCAGAAATGACCGACTGATTCGTATCACTATATCGGAGGAAGACTTTAAGTACTCGATGTGGCTTATCCCTGAGCGCCTCATAATCAGTAATAAAACCTTCTTCCTTAAGGATTTTGGCGATAGACAGTTTCATCTTTGAAGACGGTATCAACACAAAATCATGTCTTGCCATAATGGCATTACGTATTCGGGTTAGCATATCTGCAATTGGGTCAGAAATAGCCATATCCACCTACCAACTTGATTTTCTTACACCGGGAATCTGCCCGGCAAGAGCTAGCTTACGAAAACAAATGCGACACAAGCCGAACTTACGAATATAAGCACGAGGTCGGCCGCACAAATAACACCGACTATGCTGCTGCACCTTATATTTGGCCGGACGTGCCGACTTGATAATTTTTGATTTCTTAGCCATCCATGCCTCGCTTTACTCCTTAGTGAATGGCATACCCAGTAATTCCAACAGGGATCTGCCTTCTTCATCGGTTTGAGCCGTAGTAATAATTGACACCCCCATCCCCCGTGGCTTGTCTATCTTCTCATAATCTACTTCAGGAAAGGCAATCTGTTCCTTTAAGCCTAGAGTGTAGTTGCCCCGACCGTCTAGGGCATTCCGTGGAATTCCCTGAAATTCCTGGATACGGGGTAATACCGCATTTACCAACCGCTCAAGGAAATCATACATGCGTTTCCCCCGCAGGGTTACCTTTAAGCCAATAATCATCCCTGCCCTTAATTTAAAGGCAGCTATGGATTTTTTAGCCCGGGTAGTTACCGGTAATTGCCCGGAAATAGTTTCCAGGTCTCCTTTAGCGGCTTCCAGTGCCTTGGCATTTTGAATTGCCTCGCCTAAGCCAATATTAAGTACAATCTTCTCCAGACGCGGCGCCTGCATTACATTCTTGTAATTATGTCGCTTAATTAAATCGGGAAGAATTTCTTTGCTATATCTTTCCTTTAATGATGACATTTAGTCAATTACCTCACCACAGGAGCGGCAAAAGCGTACTTTTTTCCCGTCTCCTAAAAAGTTAAAACCGATGCGGGTAGGGTGATTACACCGCTTGCAGACCAGCATAACACTAGAGATATGAATTGGCGCTTCTCGTTCTATTATTCCAGCTTGCCGCGCTGCTCCCTTCGCCCGGCTGTGCTTTTTGACAAAATTAATTCCCTCCACCATCAACCGTTCATCCTTGGGGTGGGCGGAACGAACCTTACCTTTTTTGCCCTTATCTTTGCCGGCAATAACCAGGACATCATCATTCTTTCTAATCTTCATGGCTGTTTTGTTTATAAAACCTCAGGTGCTAGCGACATAATTTTAGTATAATTCTTTTCTCTTAGCTCCCTAGCTACTGAACCAAATATTCGGGTGCCTTTAGGGTTATTCTTGTCAGTAAGAATAACCGCCGCATTCTCATCAAACTTAATATAAGAACCATCGAGACGCCGATAAGGGTGGGCACAGCGAACAATAACTGCTTTGACTACCTCGCCTTCCTTAACCACTGCTCCTGGTATTGCCCTCTTGACCGAAGCCACAATGATATCACCTACCCGGGCATATTTCTTCCTTGAACCTCCGGGCACGTTAATGCACATGATCTGGCGGGCGCCAGTATTATCGGCTACCTTAAGTCTGGTATATGATTGAATCATATTACTCCTATGCTAAAATTAATTTCAGGCTATCTCTTTTGGTTGAACTTCTACCACTTCTCCCCTAGTTAATATTTCAGCCACTCGCCACCGCTTCTGCTTTGATAGTGGCCGAGTTTCCACAATCCTGACTATGTCCCCTTCCCTACATTCATTTTTTTCATCATGAGCTTTATATTTAACCGCTCTCTTGATTGTTTTTTTATATAATGGATGGCGCTTGGGTGTTTGTACAGCCACAACCACAGTTTTATCCATCTTATCACTCACCACTTGGCCTACTCTAATCTTTTGTTTCTTTTCCATAGATTCAATCCCTACGTTAACGGATACCTAATTCCCTCATTATCGTCTTCAGTCTAGCAATCTTCTTCTCAACCCTCGGAATTTCACGGTGGTTCACCAATTGTTTGGTAGCCAATCGAAAACGAAGGTTAAAAAGCTCTTGCTGAACTTCTTCTAGTTGCTTTGCCAATTCTTCGGGACTAAGAGCCCGAATTTCCTCAGTCTTCAACTTATATTTATCTCCCTACTTGTAGAATTACTACCAACAGCTATGCTAGAGGGTCATGCCCCACAAATTTGGTACTAATGGGAAGCTTGTGTGAGGCCAAACGCATTGCTTCTTTAGCCATTATCTCACCTACTCCCCCTATCTCAAATATAATTCTTCCCGGTTTGACCACAGCTACCCAATGGTCTGGGGGACCCTTACCACTACCCCTAC
>CAYFEZ010000068.1:0-7374 GCA_964342215.1 uncultured Dehalococcoidales bacterium
CAGGTGTCACCGGGTTACCAGTACCTGGGTGAAGAACCGGTGGTAGTGGCTCGGGGAAATCAGGCAGAATATTGTACCAAGAAGTTGGCATATCTTTTTCATTAAGAATAAATTTTATCCTTTCCATTGTCCCTCCTTTTATTTTATTGTTCCAAGTGAAAATAGTTTAGTGAATATTACCTATGCTTATTGTGTCACCACAAACCTTTCCTCCTTACTGTTTTTTATACCCCAACCTTCCCGAATAAGACTTCGAGCAATAGTTCTCCGCTGTATCTCAGAAGTGCCTTCATAGATTTCAGTAACCTTAGCATCACGGAAATAGCGTTCTACAGGATAGCCTTTAGCATAACCATGACCACCAAATATCTGGATGGCTCTAGTAGTAGCAAACATGGCGACTTCAGCAGCAAAAACCTTAGCCATTGATGCCTCTTTAACAAAAGACAATCCCTCATCCTTAAGATAAGCAGCTCGGTAGGTTAACAGTCTGGCGGCATCGATTCGTGTCGCCATATCGGCTAACATCCACTGAATTGCCTGAAAGTTAGCAATAGGCTGGCCAAATTGCTGGCGCTCCTTAGCGTAGGCTAAGGCTTTATCAATCGCCCCCTGAGCAATGCCTATCGCCTGAGCCGCCACACCAATCCGACTCACATCTAGTGTCTCAAGGGCCATTCTAAGACCTTCTCCCTCGTTACCCAACCGGTTTACTTCAGGTACAAAGCAATCTTCAAATAGTAACTCAGCTGTTGAGGAAGCTCGCACCCCTAGTTTACACTCATGCTTACCTACTGAAAAACCGGGAGTACCTTTCTCAATGATAAAGCCGACAATACCTCGGTGCCGTAGCGATTTATCTACACTAGCCAACACTACTACTATCTCGGCTTCAACGCCATTAGTGACAAACACTTTTGTCCCATTAAGGATATAGCCACCATTTTGCCTGACGGCAGTAGCCTCCAGAGCGGCGGCGTCACTGCCGGAACCAACTTCAGTTAGACTAAAGGCACCTATTTTTTCTCCCTTAGCTATTGGAACAAGAAACCGTTCCTTTTGAACTGCATTGCCAAACTCATGTATTATATAACCAACAACCTGATTAGTGACCAGGAGAATTACGCCAACAGCAGCACAGACACGGGATATCTCTTCCAGGATAATTGCCTGTTCAATTGTGCCCCCACCATTACCTCCATATTTTTCCGGGAAAATAGTCCCCATTAGCCCTAGCTCACCCATCTTCTTAATGCTTTCCGCCGGAAACTTAGCCTCCTCGTCTATTTCAGCAGCAATTGGCTCAAGCTCTTTAACAGCAAACTCCCGTACCATTGTCTTAAGCATTTTCTGGTCTTCACTCAGTGAAAAGTCCATTCTTACCCCAAACGAAATCCTTCTTAATAACAATCTATTCCCGAGTACTAAGGATGTTTAACCCGTACCTCAGCTTTCTCGAACAAGACTTCTGGCAATAGTCATTCGCTGCATTTCGGAAGTACCCTCATAGATTTCAGTAATTTTGGCATCACGGAAATAGCGCTCTAAAGGATAATCCTTGGTGTAGCCGTAGCCCCCGTATATCTGGATGGCTTTATTAGTAACAAACATAGCGGCTTCGGCGGCAAAAACCTTGGCCATTGCCACCTCTTTAACAAAAGGTAAATCGTTATCTTTAAGATAGGCAGCCCGATAGGTTAACAGACGGGCCGCATCAATTTGTGTTGCCATATCGGCTAACATCCACTGAATTGCCTGAAAATTGGCAATAGGCTGGCCAAATTGCTGGCGTTCTTTAGCATAAGCTAAGGCTTTATCAATCGCCCCCTGAGCAATACCAACCGCTTGCGCCGCCACGGTAATTCTGCTATTATCTATGGCTTCAAGGGCAACTCTAAAACCGTCCCCTTCATCACCCAGTCGGTGTGCTTCCGGCACAAAGCAGTCCTCAAACAATAACTCGGCTGTTGAGGAAGCTCTTATACCTAACTTATGCTCTAACTTACCAACCGAAAAGCCAAGGGTACCTTTCTCCACAATAAAGCTAGCCATACCTCGATGCCGTAGCGATTTATCAACGGTAGCAAATACCACTATTATCTCGGCTTCAGCACCATTAGTGATAAACAGTTTCGATCCATTAAGGATATAGCCACCATTTTGCCTGACGGCGGTAGTCTCTAGGGCAGCCGGGTCACTACCAGCACCAGTTTCAGTGAGAGCAAAGCAGGCCAATTTTTCTCCCTTAGCTATCGGGACAACAAAACGCTGTCTTTGCTCCTCATTACCAAATTTATATATAGGGTAGCCCGCAAGCGACGTACCGGCTAAAAATATAGCACCGGTAGAGCCACAGACACGGGATATCTCCTCACCAATAATGACTGATTCCGTCTCACCTCCCCCACCTCCCCCATATTTTTCTGGGAAAATAGCCCCCATTAGCCCTAGCTCACCCATCTTCTTAATGCTTTCCGCCGGAAACTTAGCCTCCTCGTCTATTTCAGCAGCAATTGGCTCAAGCTCTTTAACAGCAAACTCCCGTACCATTGTCTTAAGCATTTTCTGGTCTTCACTCAGTGAAAAGTCCATTCTTGTCTCCTGACAAATTATTTACCCGTCCAACTAGTCCTTACCACTAGGTTATAATTGGTTTAAACTCTTTAGTAAACTGACTAATAATCTTTAAGGCAGCCGAACGAGGACTCTCTTTCCTCCGCACGACGTCGTCTACCAGTTTCTCTAAGTAACCACCTTCGTTAATCCCCTGATAGCAGTAGTTCTTAACAAAACTTTCTACAGTGTCAATCAATTCTTGCTTTGCCCTTTCATTCTTGCGTTTCTCCATTCCGCCGCCAGAAATAAGGGATGTCTTATGCTTAAGAATTTCCGTAACTAATTCCTCGACGCCTTTACCAGAAATTGCCTCAGTTAAGACTACACGGGGCTTCCACTCAGTAGGCCGGTAGGTCTTCATCCCCAGCATAAGTTCTACTTCCGTAACTACATTTTCCGCCCCGGATTTATCTGCCTTATTTATGACAAAAATATCAGCTATCTCCATTATACCGGCTTTTATCACTTGAATTCCGTCTCCTCCTTCCGAGGATAAAACAACAAGTGATGTATCGGCAACTCGGGCAATATCTACTTCTGCTTGCCCTGAACCTACTGTCTCTACCAAGATAATATCCTTACCCATGGCATCCATAACATGGATTGTACTTATTACAGCTTTGGCTAATCCCCCTACCCAACCTCTTGTCGCCAGACTTCTAATAAATACCTCCTTATCTGAACTATGCTGTTGCATTCTTATCCTATCCCCTAATATCGCGCCACCGGTAAAAGGGCTTGTCGGGTCAGCAGCTATAACGCCAAGTGTCATATCTCTCCTGCGGAGGACACTTATCAGACAATCAATCAAAGTACTTTTACCGATACCGGGGGCACCGGTTATGCCAACGATATACGCTTTCCCAGTGTAGGGATAGATAGTGTCTAATTCCTCGATTGCGTCTGGCTCTTCATCTTCTAGGCCGGATATAAGTCTGGCTGCAGACTGCACATTACCCTCTAATACTTTATCGGCTAGTTCCATCTCTCTATATCTAGACCTGTTTAACAGGCCTATTCTCCCTGTGATCCATTTCTGCAAGGAGTGTACCTAGTAGAAGTTTACTCGATTAAGTTAAACCAAGTAGCTAGTGTAGCTTAACCCAATTGTAAAGTCAACTGTCTGGGCTTGTTCTATGGTGGTTAGTGACACCCTTACCGTTTGTATATCTATCTCGTCGTATCGAGCAAGCTCTGACAAATTGACTTAACATATTAACCGTGTTATCATACAAGAGAGGCTGATTGAGATGTCAGCACTGAGTGAACTCAATAAAGAAATTACCCGCTGTCAGCAGTGTGGGTTATCTAAGAACCGAACCAAAACGGTACCTGGTGAGGGGGCAGAGGATGCTGATGTCTTGTTCATTGGCGAGGCACCGGGCTGGCATGAAGACCAACAGGGGCGCCCTTTTGTCGGACCAGCTGGACAATATCTGGATAGTTTGCTGGCTACTATCAACTTTAAGCGTGAGCAAGTTTATATTACTAACGTAGTTAAGAGTCGTCCCCCGTCAAACCGTGACCCCCAACCTTCAGAAATACAGGCTTGCCGTACGTGGCTTGACCGTCAAATTGAATTAATTCGCCCCAAGATGATTGTAACCCTAGGACGTTACTCCCTCGCAATGTTCTTCCCAGGTAAGCTCATCAGTAGGATTCATGGCATTGCCCAAAGGCGAGACAATATAATCTACTATGCAATGTATCATCCTGCAGCTGCCCTTCATCAGCAAAGCCTACGCCAGACAATAGAGGCTGATATGCTTAAGATTCCGCCACTCCTAGCCCAGGCAGAAATAGTGACGGAAGCCCAAGTAGAAACAGTGACAGAAGCTAAACCACAACAATTGAATATGTTCGAGATTTAAGACAATAACCAAATCAAGATTAAAGATAATGACCAAGTCAAGATTAAAGATAATCCCGCTCGGTGGGCTAAGCGAAATCGGCAAGAACATGATGGTGATGGAATATGAAGATGACATCATCATCATTGATGTCGGACTCATGTTTCCTGAAGAGGGGATGTTTGGCGTTGACCTGGTAATCCCTGATATTAGCTACCTGCTGGATAGGCAGGAAAAAATAAAAGGTATAGTAGTTACCCATGGCCATGAGGACCATATTGGCGCCCTGCCGTATCTGCTGCCGCAGCTCAATGCGCCTATCTATTCCACCAAGCTCACCCGGGGGCTTATCTCGGTTAAACTAAAAGAGAGAAAGGCACTCTCGGGAACCAGTCTAAATGTGGTTCCATTTGGTGAGAAGATTACGCTGGGGAAATTCAGAGTGGAGTTCTTCCCGGTTTGCCACAGTATACCTGATGCTGCCGGCCTAATCATAAGCACCCCGATTGGCACCATCGTCCATAGTGGAGATTTTAAGCTTGACTATACACCGGCTAGCGGCCCCCCAACTGCTCTGTCGCGACTGGCTCAGCTAGGCGGGCAAGGGGTTTTGCTCCTCCTTGCTGACTCCACCTATGCCGAGCTGCCCGGCTATACTCCATCAGAGAGAATAGTGGGTGAAACCCTGGACCGTATCATGGCTGAAGCTCCGGGGAGAGTGATTGTAACCACTTTTTCGTCACTGATTTCGCGTATTCAGCAGGTTATTGACGCCGCCGCCAGATACGAGCGCCGTGTTTTTATTGTCGGGCGCAGTATGAGTGACACGGCACACATGGCGTTAGAATTAGGCTATCTTAATGCACCTGATGGAGTACTAGCCCGAATGGACGAACTGCGCGGTATGCCCCGTAATAAGATTGTTTTTGTCACTACCGGAAGTCAGGGTGAGCCTACTTCAGCCCTGGTTCGCATGGCCAACCAGGACCACCGCCAGGTGCACATTCTTCGTGGTGATACGGTAATTATTTCAGCAACTCCTATTCCGGGTAACGAAGGGCTGGTCAACAAGACAGTGGATAATCTCTTCAAGCAAGGGGCGCAGGTATTATATGATAAAGTGGCACCGGTCCATGTCCACGGACATGCCAGCCAGGAGGAGCTAAAACTACTGCTGACCCTGGTCAAACCAAAATTCTTTGTGCCTATCCATGGCGAATATCGCCATTTGAGCTTGCACGCTAAACTGGCTCAATCGGTAGGTATCCCAAAAGACAGCACCTTCCTGCTTGAAGACGGTGATATTCTCAATATTAGTCCGCAGGCAGGCAAGATAACAGGTAAGGTTTCTTCAAGTAATGTCTATGTTGATGGGCTAAGTGTAGGTGATATTGGCAGTGTTGTCCTCCGTGATAGGAGGATGCTATCAAAAGATGGAATAGTGATGGTGATTATCGCTGTTAACCGGCAAACAGGTAAGATAGTGGGGCGCCCCGACATTATATCACGAGGTTTTGTCGATACCAGAGAATCCAAGGATATGTTAGATGAAAGCTGTGACCTGGTAGCCCGGGTCATAGACCACGGTGGCGACCGCCCGTCTGATTGGGGCTTTATTAACACCAAGGTTAGAGATACATTGAACAAGTTCTATTATCAACAGACTCGACGCCGCCCGATGGTCCTGCCCTTTATGGTAAAGGTGTAACTTTAGAGTATGCCAACTCACTGAGGGTTAAATGGCTAAGAGCAGAAATAAATCCAGAGGTAAGACTAAGAGAAGGTCGTGGTGGAGGGGGCTACTGCGATTCATATCGTGGGCACCGCTGCGGTACCTTTTACCAACGGTCATTATCCTGGCATTCTTATCTTGGCAGTTGATGCTGCCAGGGTCGTGGCTCAACGGCGTTATCATGGCAATAGCTTTCTGGACGACCGTTACTGTTAGCAGCACGCTGAGACTGTTTGGTTGGGGGCTGGTCTTAATACTCATAGCTGTTACAGCCCTGGTCGGGTCGTTGTGGCTACGGAAACTTTCCTCTGTTATACGTCGTTGGAACTACTGGCTGGGTGGTATTGCTTTTGCCCTGGCAGCTTGGGGGGTACTTGCTTTCTTTCCGGGAGAAGGCGTTCTCAGGGGGGCTAGCTTGGGAGGTAACTTTGGGCTTGGTATCATCGGCTATTCGGATATTTTTGGCATCCTTCGGGTACTGGGATTAGTCATTGCGGGCACTATTTTAGTAGCCCCCAGAGTTTGCTCCCATCTTGTGTCTGAATCGATGCTATGGGTAGGTAAACAATTCAAAAGGAGACCGATTCCCAGACCAGTCCGCCAGCAAAAGTCATCATTACCTTTAGTCGCGGTAACTCCTAAACCACCGGAGATAGAGCCAGAGGAGATGAAGCCAGAGAGGAAAGCGGTCGTCCCGGCGGTCGCTTCTACTCCGGCTCCAGAGGAGTTGAAACAGGTGGCTCAAGAGGTGTGGAAGAAATATGGTGAATCGCCCGACTTAGTTACTGTTGATGGTTGGCGGTTACCACCGATTGATATTTTGGATAGATCTCCTGAGGTTCAGTTTAGTCAGGCTGATAATTTGCAGAGAGCCAGGCTTATTGAAGAAGCTCTGGCCAGCTATGGCGTTGAGGCTAAGGTGGCACAGATAAACGAGGGGCCAACGGTTACCCAGTTCGGTGTGGAGCCGGGCTGGGACAGAAAGACGAAGGAAGTAAGAGAGAGAGATAAAGACGGCAGTACCAAGGTAAGGCAAGAGGAAGTGTCTAAAACAAGGGTTAAGGTGGATAGAATCAACTCACTGGCTAATGACCTGGCACTGGCACTGGCGGCACCTAGTATCAGGATTGAAGCTCCGGTGCCGGGTAAATCAGTAGTAGGTATTGAGGTGCCTAA
>CAYFEZ010000069.1:0-7337 GCA_964342215.1 uncultured Dehalococcoidales bacterium
CAGACAAATTTGGAAGCACAGGGGTTATCCCAGATTGAGGCACAGGAAGAGCCATTCGACCCCAATCTCCATGAAGCAGTGAGGTATGACGATGGTAAAGAAGGAATGGTTATTGAGGAATTGCAAAAGGGTTACAAATTACATGATAGAGCTATTCGCCCATCAATGGTCGTCGTGGGCAATGGAGAAAAAAGGAGGAACAAGTAAATGGGTAAAGTTATAGGAATTGATTTAGGTACAACTTTCTCTGCAATTGCAGTAATGGAAGCGGGAGAGCCGGTGATTATTCCTAGTGCGGAGGGTGGTCGTACTACCCCCTCGGTAGTAGCAGTAAGTAAGAGTGGCGAGCGCTTGGTAGGACAGGTAGCAAAACGTCAGGCTGTTACTAACCCTGACAATACTATTTTCAGCATCAAGCGCCTGATGGGACGTAAGTTTGATGAGCCCACTGTGGAATACGATAAGAAGCTCTTGCCGTTTAAGATAGCCAAGGCTGCTAATGGTGATGCAAAGGTAGTAATGGGAAATAAAGAGTACAGCCCTGCAGAGATTTCAGCGATGATGCTGCAAAAACTTAAAGCGGATGCCGAAGCCTACCTTGGCGAGAAGGTTACTGAAGCCGTCATTACTGTACCTGCCTATTTCAATGATTCACAACGGCAGGCAACCAAAGATGCCGGTAAGATAGCTGGTCTAGAAGTATTGCGCATAATCAATGAGCCAACTGCTGCTGCTTTGGCCTATGGATTGGATAAAAAAAAGGATGAGACTATTGCCGTCTATGACCTTGGTGGAGGTACCTTTGACATATCCATTCTTGAGCTGGGTGAAGGTACCTTTCAAGTCAAGTCAACTAACGGTGATACTCATCTTGGTGGCGATGACTTTGATCAAATAATTATGGACTGGTTATGTGATGAGTTTAAACAAGACCAGGGAATAGACCTACGGCAGGATAAAATGGCACTACAACGACTTAAACAAGAAGCCGAAAAGGCAAAGTGTGAGTTATCCACTGTTCAGCAGACTGAGGTAAATCTGCCATTTATTACCGCTGATGCCAGCGGGCCTAAGCACCTTAACATTACTGTTACCCGGGCCAAGCTAGAACAACTAATAATGGACATGGCGGAGAAAAGTGTAGGTCCTTGCAAGCAGGCACTGACCGATGCTGAAAAGACATCTACCCAAATTGATGAGGTGGTTTTAGTTGGTGGGCAGACGAGGATGCCACTGGTCTATGAAAAGGTGAAACAATTTTTTGGTAAAGAACCCCACAAGGGGGTTAACCCCGATGAAGTAGTAGCTATCGGTGCGGCCATTCAGGCTGGAGTGCTCCAAGGGGAGGTAAAGGATGTTCTCCTGCTTGATGTAACCCCACTGACCTTGGGTATTGAGACCCTTGGAGCTGTGGCTACCCCCCTTATTCCTCGTAATACTACTATCCCTACGGCCAAGAGCCAGATTTTTAGCACCGCTGCTGATAGCCAACCTAGTGTGGAGATTCATGTTCTCCAGGGTGAGAGACCTATGGCAACTGATAACAGGACATTGGGGCGGTTTATGCTTGATGGTATTCTGCCCGCACCAAGGGGTCTGCCACAGATTGAAGTCAGTTTTGATATTGACGCTAATGGTATCCTCAGTGTTAAGGCACACGATAAGGGTACCGGTCGGGAGCAGAAGATTACTATTACCGCTTCCAGTGGGTTGAGTAAGGAGGAAGTAGAACGGATGCAGCGGGAGTCAGAGACGCATGCTGCTGAGGATAGCAAACGGCGTGAGGAAGTAGAAGTACGTAATGCCGCCGATACTCTGGCTTATACTGCAGAAAAGACCCTGCGGGAACAGAAGGATAAGATACCCCCAGAATTGAACGAAGAAGTAGAAAGTAAGGTGGCCGCAGTCCGCTCGGCGCTACAGGGTACAGATATTGAGGCGATTCGCCAGGCAACACAGGAATTAAACGAAGCTATGCAAAAAATGGGTGCTGCCATTTATGAGCAGCAACCGCCGCCACCGGGTGCTGAACCGCCTTTAGATGGGGAGGCACCTCCACCTGGAGCCGAAGGGGAGGAGGGTGCAGTGGAGGGAGAGTTCCACGAGGTCTAGTTGCCAAATAAGATTTACCAAATAGAAAAGGTAAAGTAGATTACCAACGATACTAATCTATGAACAAAGGTTAAAAGTAAACTATCTGCCTGCAAGTGGTGTTTTGTTGTTTGTTTTAGCCGAGGGGCTAATACTGGGTATTATTCTGGGGAGGCGGTGGTGGTTCGTTGCATCCTACGCTGCTTCGGTTGGTGGTGTTATAGGTGGCTTTTTTCTGAAGAGGATAGGAATATTCAGTGGAAAGATGGTGGTATAATTTGGGATATTTTACCGTAGGGTTATTGAAGTGGGGATAATAAAGAATTGTTTCCCATACAAAGAGCTTCGTCCGATTGGAACACATGATTTAACTCTGGTTTTTGTAAATAAGGGGGTATAATTAGAGACCACTAAGAAAACTTTCGTCATTTATTCCCCAACACCGGGAACTTTTTCCTTAGTTAGTAGTTCTATGAAGAGCCGAAGAAAGGCTCCACCATTCTTGCATAAATTAAGGGGATAATGTTTAAAATATGGCAACAAAACAGGATTATTATGAAATCCTCGGTGTAGATAAAAACTCTACCGACGAGAATATAAAGAAGGCTTTCCGTAAGCTAGCCTTTCAATATCACCCTGACCATAACCATGATGTTGGCGCTACGGATAAGTTTAAGGAATTGAATGAAGCATACCAAGTACTCTCCGACCCTGATAAGCGAGCTGCTTATGACCGTTTTGGGCACGGTGGTGCTGACGGTGTCTTCGGGCAGGGCTTTGAGGGGTTTAACTTTGGTGGCTTTGGTGATATTTTCGACACTTTCTTCGGTGGGGCTACCACTGCTACACGCCAAGCTCAACAGCGAGGCTCTGACTTGCATTATAGAGTTACTATCACTCTAGCAGAGGCAGCTTTTGGCTGCGAAAAGGAGCTCAAACTAACACGTACCGAGAGTTGTTCCATTTGTCAGGGTATCGGTAGTAAACCAGGTAGCCAACCCAGCCGTTGCCCCAACTGTAATGGTACCGGTCAGCTGCGGAAAGTCCAGCAGAGCGTCTTTGGTCGGTTTATTAATACTGCTACCTGTAGCCAATGTCACGGTGAGGGTAGAATTATTACGGAGCCTTGTTCTCAGTGCCGGGGTTCAGGGAAGGAGAAGCACAAGCGTAATATCTCGGTCAACATCCCGGCCGGGGTTGATGATGGTTCCCAACTACGTCTTAATGGTGAGGGAGACGCTGGGTTAAGAAGTGGTTCTACAGGTAATCTCTACATCACCCTGTCAGTGTTACCACATGAATTCTTTTTCAGAGACGGCGACGACACCCTCTACGAACTGCCAATCAACTTTGCTCAAGCTGCCCTCGGTGATGAGATAGAAGTGCCCACTTTAGACGGTAACGTCAAGCTTAAGGTGCCGGCGGGTAGTCAAACCGGTAAAGTCTTTCGACTTAAAGATAAGGGTATCCCCCGTCTCCGTAGGCACGGACGTGGTGACCAGTTAGTTAAGCTAGTAGTCGTTACCCCAGAATCGCTAAATAAAGAGCAACGACAATTATTCACAGAATTGGCTGGTAGCTTAGGTCTAACCAAAAGGAATCGCCATAAATCTTGATTGTGGGGGTAAATTAACCCAGAATCAGGAGCCTTTACTCAGGATGGTAAAAGGACAAGGTTGGTAAATACTTAGGTAGACCTTCGGTGTCTAGAGAAGGAGAACAGTCGCCAGCTTCTCCCGGCTAACTCGTGCCTGCCCCCAGTCCCCAATAGCTTAGCTATTACCTCCCGAGGGTCACTCCCTTTGTAGAGCACCTGGTAAATCTTCTCGGTAATGGGCATTTCCAACTGAAGTTGTCGGGTTAGATTCCAGACAGCGATAGTAGTACTTACCCCTTCGGCTATGCCAATCATCGAGTCGGTGATTTCTTGGAGTGAGCGCCCTTTTACCAATTCCATCCCTACGTGGTGATTACGGCTTAAGGGGCTAGCGCAGGTAGCGATTAAATCTCCCAGTCCAGCTAACCCGGAAAGGGTAAGTGGGCTTGCCCCTAGGGCAACACCAAGAGCCGCCATTTCGGTCAGGCCACGGGTGATAAAGGTTGCCTTGGCGTTATCACCATAGCCTAAGCCATCAACCATACCGGCACCCAGAGCAATAATGTTCTTTAAAGCGCCACCTAACTCCACCCCGATAACATCAGTGTTGGTGTAGACACAAAAATTAGGTCTCGTTAGTAATTTTTGAGCTTGCCTGACGATAGTACTATCATCCGCGGCCACCACTGCGGAGGCTGGCAAACCTTGAAGAATCTCTTTGTACAGATTAGGCCCAGAAAGGACGCAAATATTAGACGAAAAACGATGGGCTATCTCCTCAGCAATTACCTGTGACATGCGTTTACCACTACTAACTTCAAACCCCTTAGCGGCGCTCACTACCAGTGACAACTCATTTAGATAGCCTGCGACCAACTTAATATTTTGCCGCATAGTTTGTGATGGCACCGCCATAATTACTGCTGCTACATCAGCTAATGCTGCACTTAAAGAATGAGTGATAGACAATTGATGGGGGAAAGTAATACTACCTGGCAGAGCTGGATTAGGTCCCGCAGCTTTCAATTCAGTAGCTTCTTGCTCTGTCCGTGCCCAAAGCCTGACTGATAGACCCCTGTGGGCTAACACCACTCCTAGGGTTATCCCCCAAGCTGTGGTGCCAATAATAGCAATCTTGGGCATATTCTCCCTATACTCTGGTTAGATTAGGCCGGTGGGGGTAAGTTCCCTCTCCCTATCCCCTTCTCCCCTACCTTACGTTCCTTACCCGATATTAACCGAGCAATATTATCGCGGTGCATAACAATGATAACTATTGCCCCTATCAGAGTATAGGCCAGTAGAACAATAGGGAACCCGCTTATAATGGTGAGTGGTACTAGTATAGCATATGAACCTACTGCACCGGCGATAGATCCCAGAGAAGCAAATCTGGTTAAACCAACTCCAATAATCAAGACCTCACCGCCAAACAGAGCCGCCACCGGGGCCAAAACCAGTAGTCCGCCGAAGAAGGTAGCGACTCCCCTGCCGCCGTGAAATTTAAGAAATATTGACCAATTGTGGCCGGCTATAGCTGCCAACGCAGCCATAGCCTGAGCCACCATCATCCCGAAGGCAATGTTACCTATTACCAGATATTCGCTACCAACTATTAACCCGGCGCATACTACTGCCAGCATTCCTTTTAATATATCGAGAACGACTACTGCTACGGCTGCTTTTTTGCCCGCGGTCCGTAGCACATTGGTTGCTCCTACCTTACCACTACCGTGTTGACGGACATCCACCTTGACACTTAATTTACCAATTAATACTCCAGAGGGGATAGAACCCAAAAGATAACCGAGAATCACTACCGCAACAAATTGAGCAATTATCATGACTCACCCCTTGTTTTGAAAACTAGACGAAAAGGAGTGCCCATAAAGCCAAACGCTTGACGTAATTTGTTCTCCAGATAGCGCTGATAAGAAAAGTGTATTAAACTGGTATCGTTAACAAAAAAGACAAAAGTGGGAGGGTTTACCTCAGCCTGAGTAACATATAGAATCTTTAGCCGCTTGCTACTACTTCGTGGTATATTGTGATTCACTACCGCCTGTTGAACTACACTATTAACATTAGCCGTAGATAGCCGTTTGAATCTCTCCTGATATATCTGGCATACCTGGGGCATAATCTTGTCTACACCCTCACCCAATTTGGCCGAAGTATACAGCACAGGGGCATAAGACATAAACTTAAGTTGGCTCTTGATATACCTGCTACATTCAGTTGCGCGTGTATCGGTAGCTAGGTCCCATTTATTGACGACCAATACGACCCCCTTAATCGCTTGCTGGATATAACCAGCAATATGCATATCCTGAGCCGTAAGTAGCTCAACGGTATCAAGAACAAGTAATGCTATATCTGCTCGGCCAATAGCTCGTAGGGCGCGGATTACACTATACCGTTCCACCCCCACCCCTAATCGCCCTCGCCGCCTAATACCAGCTGTATCAATAAGTAGCACACTTTGTCCATCAAAGTCAAATACGGTATCTATAGCATCGCGAGTAGTCCCCGGGATATCATCAACAATAGCTCTTTCGTCGCCAAGCAGGGCATTTAACAGCGTTGATTTACCCACGTTAGGTCTACCGATAATAGCCACTTTCATAACTTCCGGTTCAGCCTTATCTGGTGATGGAGCCGGTAATAGAAAGTTAACTCTATCCAGTAATTCAGCCGTACCCCGCCCATGATGGGCACTAATAGCCAATGGTTCGCCCAGCCCTAACTCATAAAATTCTACCGCACCAGTTTCAAGCCTGTCATTATCCGCCTTGTTAGCCACTAATACTACGGGCTTACGTGTTTTACGCAGCATATTGGCTATATCTAGGTCAGCTGGCATTACTCCATCCCTGACATTCACCAGGAAAATGATAACATCGGCCTCAGCAATAGCTACAGTTACCTGTTCTTTAACCCCTTGATCAATAGTTGAATGGAGTTGTAGCTCAAGGCCACCGGTATCAATCATAGTTGAATCAACACCTTGCCACGATACATTGGCTACTATGCGGTCACGGGTTGTCCCGGGTAAGTCCGCAACAATAGCTACTGGTTTTCCCGTCATCCGATTAAGTAGAGTAGACTTACCCACATTCTGTCGGCCAATAATAGCCACAATAGGCTTATTCACGTTAACCACCTTAATAATTTTGAGCTTCGCTTCACTCAGTCCGTAAAAGTCAATTTTTTGTAGTAGAAGAGTGGAATAGTGGAAATCATCCTTAAATTTCGCACCCACCATCTACACTTATCCGTGTTCCAGTCAGCATTGAAGATTCATCAGAGGCTAAGTACAAAGCAGCGTTAGCAACGTCTTCCGGCGTATCTAAGCGACCTAGAGGAACATTGCTTACCCGCGTTTTCAAATATTCCTCCCAAGGCATATCCTTAGCTACCGATCGCCTTAGTAAAGGGGTATCAGTCGCGATTAGGCTAATGGAATTAACGCGAATGTTATGTGATGCCAACTCAAGCGCTAGAGACTTGGTTAACATTATAGCCGCTGCCTTAGCACTGGAATAGGCCGAACGACACATCTTGGGTCTAACCCCTAGCATAGCAGTGGTATTGATGATGACGCCCCCTCCGGTCTTTTTCATTTCAGGTACGGCATACTTTGCCGCCA
>CAYFEZ010000070.1:0-7292 GCA_964342215.1 uncultured Dehalococcoidales bacterium
CCAGGGACAACGGGTTGTCTCCCCGCTATCGCAACTTAGCCCCGGACAGACGGGACGGGTAGCATATATCTACGCACCTGAGGTCGAGCAGCTTCAGAAACTGACTGCAATGGGCATCCTACCCGGAGCGCCCATTACATTGGCCCAGAATTTTCCTTCCTATGTTTTCCATATCAGGGAAACGCAGTTTGCCGTAGACGAAGAAATCGCTCAAAGCATTTACGTGCGCTTAGTAAACCCGGAAAACATCGGGGAAGCGGAAGCGGTTGAAAGGCCGCGCCGCAATCAGACGATGGGTAAACTGGCACAGCGCCTCGGACTCAGGTAGTTACAAGTTGCTTGACACCGGAAAAAATACTTTACTCCGCCGTCTGGCTGGCATCCCCCAAACTTTGACCTGAGACAAGATAATTTCGACGTCTGCTTTATGGCATAGTTCGGTGCCAGGTGTAATTACAGCAGCGGTGCCCATAGCCACTACCAGTTTACAAGCCTCGATTAATGATTCGCCATAAGCCAGTTTCAAAGCAAGTCCGGCCACAGCGCAATCGCCAGCTCCTAGACCACTTCGCACTTTAACCTGAGGCGGTATTGCTTAAAAAAATACTTCCCCGCGTAGCACCGATGATACCCTCTTTCCCCCGGGAAATAATAACCACTTCAACACCAAAATCCAACAAATCAAAGGTTACTTCGATAATCGCCTCTTCTGTGGGTAACTCTCTCCCCAGCAATATCTCCGCAACAAGCGCAAAGTTTGTCTTTGTCCTCAGCCGTAAGCTATAATTTGGTAAGTAATTGTTTGTCTTTAGTTAAGGTAGAATAGTGTCTTGGTTCTTTTATGTAGGTAGAGCAACAGTGAGGGTAGTGATTTTTCTCGGGACCCGGCGCCAGGTCAGAGGCAAAGAGAATGTTCCCCGTCAGGGACCGCTGCTAATTGTGGCTAATCATCTTAACCTGGCTGACCCACCCCTACTAAGTGTTAGCCTCAACCGAAAGGTAGTGTTCATGGCTAAAGAAGAACTGTTTCGGGCCCGATTTTCGAGCTACTTTATACGTGGCTTTGGCGCCTTTCCGGTACGCCGGGAACAACTAGATAGGAAAGCACTGCGCCAAGCAAACCAGATGTTAGCTGATGGTCTGGCACTAATCATGTTCCCGGAAGGAAAGAGGAGCCGCAGCGCCCAGTTACAGTCCGCTTCCTCAGGCTCTGCTCTGATAGCCTCGCATAATGGTGTCCCCATTCTTCCGGTAGGCATCATCGGCACCGAAAAAATGACGGGGAAACTCTGGCCACTGCGTCGCCCGCGGATAACGGTTAATATCGGTCGCCCTTTCCACTTGCCACCCGTTAGCACTAAATTCACTAAGCTGAAGCTGGCTGAATCTACTGATTCTATAATGCAGCACATAGCCGAGCTACTACCCTTAGAGTACCGTGGGGAATATGCCGGGGAAGGAAATCAGATAGCATGATAATCGAAAAAGTAAATAGCATAGGATTCTGCTTTGGGGCTAGACGAGCCATTGATATCGTAGAGAGATTGGCTCATGAGCATAGTGGGACGGAAACACTGGGAGCAGTGGTTCATAATCAACAGGTGCAACAAAGACTAGCTGAACTTGGTGTCAGAGTAGCTAAGGATGTCGGTGATATTCAGGGTGATATTGTCACCACTAGTGCTCACGGGGTAAGCCCACAAGTAGAAGAGGCGATTCGAGCCCGGTATGTTAACCTAATTGATACCACCTGTCCCTTTGTTCACCGAGCCCAGATTGCCGCCCGGAGGTTAGCTGATTCTGGCTTTTCGGTCGTCATATTTGGTGATGCTGATCACCCCGAGGTTAAAGGCATTCTTGGATGGACTAAAGGAAAGGGAATCGCCACCCTAGACGAAACGTTTACCGCTACCTTTAATCAGCCAACACGCCGTTTGGGGATTCTCTCTCAAACGACTCAGATACCAGCTCATTTCACTGCGTTTGTCAAGAAACTCATGGACTCTCTCTTCACTAAAGACTCTGAGATGCGTATTATTGATACCATATGTCACGATCTTAGAGAACGGCAGACAGCTGCCCTTGAACTAGCTAATAGAGCAGACCTGATGCTGGTGATCGGTAGCCATACCAGCGCCAACACTAATAATCTGGTTGATTTATGTTCCCGGGCAACCAAAACATATCTCGTTGAAACTGCAGCGGGAATGGAAACTTCCTGGTTTCAAGACCACTACCATATCGGTATAACTGCGGGCGCCTCTACTGCGGAACAGACTATAAATGAAGTATTACTCAAGCTACAAGCCATAGCTAACTCTTTAGAATAGCCACCGAATTATTGCCGAATCCACCATAGGTCTGGCAGAAAGCTGCCTTTACCGGTTTCGGCACTTGATACGGTGCCGTTCCCCTCATTTGTTTAACATTATCACACAACTGTTGCAGTCCCTGGGCGCCGGTAACCTCACCGAAAGAAGCCATACCCCCGCTCATGTTCAACGGGAGCCTCCCCCCAATGTCAGTAAACCCCTCCTCCAACAGTCGTCCGGCCTCCCCTGGCTTACAAAACCCATCCACTTCAAGGTATTCCAACTCGTGCCAGGAACTGTTATCCGGTATCTCCGCAATATCTATATCTTCAGGACCAATACCGGCTTCTTCAAACGCATTTCTAGAAGCAGTTACTGCTTCACTGAAATAGGGAGCTGTCTCTTTGGCACTGGCCGAAACCGTTACCAGCCGCAGAGTGGAGTCCCCGTATAAAGGACTGCCAACCGCCGCCGCTGCTAAAGTAATTGGTTGGGTCGTACGTCTTTTAGCCACATCCATACTGCCAAGTATCACCGCGGCGGCCCCCTGTGAAGTGGCACAGATTTCATATAGCCGGAGGGGGTAACAAACCATCGGAGAATTTAGCACTTCCTCCATAGTAAACTCCTTATGATACCGAGCATAAGGATTAGCCACCCCACCCTTGCTTGATTTGACCTTTATCCTAGCCAGCATCTGTTCAGTATCACCATATTCCTTTATCCTCCGCATCATGTACATTGCCCAATAAGCCGGATTAGGCAGTCCCACTTTCCAGCGGAGTACCTCCATGTCAAGAGGGAATGGGGTTACCGCCGGCACTAAGGGAAAGAAACCCCCAGGCGATTTACCCGTACCCACAGCGATGGCAATGTCGAAGGCCCCTAGTCTCACCTGGTCATAAACTGCCTTTAAGGTGAACACACCAGTAGCGCAGGCATTAGAAACATTAATAATAGGTATCCCGGTTTCACCCAGACGAAAGGCTATCTCGTTACCGGAGTGAAGACCAGGCATGCCCCGCCAGCAATCAACGCCAGAACCCATAAACTGTATGTCTCTCCAGTCCATATGGGCATCCTGAAGCGCCTCACTAATGGCAGTTACCGCCAGTTCACCGAAATCCTTTTCCGGAAACATCCCCCACGGATGCATCCCAATCCCTAAAACCGCAACCTCTCTACCTAATGTCATCTGATTCCTCCTATAATTAGGCTAACTGCTCACTTAACCGGCCTGAATTTCCAACCGATAACCTCATTTCCCTCCTCATCATCAAAGTACTTCTCAAACACCAGCTCCATATCCATATCTATCTTCAAGTCCTTTTCGGCGTCGCAATCAATAATCACTCCGGCTACCCTGACCCCTTCAGGAAACTCCACTTCACCCACACCGAAAGGCTTAAACTCCCTCGGTGCTTTATATGGGGGAGGTAACGGATAGTACTCAATGGTATAACTCCATAGCTTACCCCTCTGGGAGAATAGAATTTCCTCCACCTCCTCTCCCTGACAAGCCGGGTCATGGCACCTGAAAGTCCTAGGGAAATAATACGTGCCACAGAACTTACACCTAGTTCCTATCAGTCGCGGCTCTTCAGCAGGCCAGGTGAACACTCCCTCCATTACCGGCACCTGCTTCACTGAACGTTGGGAACTCATAATTATTACCTCCGCCTTTCTGCATTATTTACTCATTCTATCCAAAAACATCTCGGCTTTTACCGGTTTAATTTAAGATTATTACAGCCTAATACCAACTTATAATCCCATCTGTTGAGCTACAATCTCCCGGTAGAAATCGGTATCGCCGAATGTAACATTAGCCGCTTTGGTTCGCTTGGTGTATAAGTGCAGGTCATGATCCATAGTAACACCGATAGTCCCATGAATTTGGTGTGCCATGATGATAACACGCTCACCAGCTTCACCCGTCCATACTTTAGTGATAGATATCTCTTTGGTACAAGGAAATCCCTCGCTCAGCATCCAGGCAGCCTGGTAGGTAGCAAGCCACAAGCCATCAACATCGGTGGCCATATTAGCACAGTAGTGCTGGATAACCTGGAAGCTACCGATGGGCCGATCAAACTGCCGTCTTTCCTTGGCATAAGCAATGGTCATCTCCAGTACCTGCTGAATGCCGCCCACCATTTCACAACACTTAGCTACTGCCGCCCGCTCTATTATTCTTTGCACCTCACTCCACCCCAAGTCCAACTGCCCCAAAATATTCGTCTCAGGTACTTTCACCTGGTCAAAAATCACCTCACATAGCTTATCACTAGCAATGGTATCTAAAACAGTACAGCTTATGCCCGGACTTTTAGCGTCTACCAAGAATATAGTAATCCCCTCTTCAGCTTTTGCCCGCTCATTAGTCCTGGCAACACACAGGAAATAATCAGCAATATAAGCATCAGGAACAAAGAGCTTAGTGCCATTGATAATATAACCATCTTTACCAGCAGTAGCCTTAACTCTAATTGAGGCCGCATCATACTGGGCACCCGCTTCAGTCAAGGCAAGAGTACAAATTACCTCACCACTGGCTATCTGGGGTAAGTATTCTAGTTTTTGCTCCTCGCTACCGGCATCCAGAATAGACAAACCGCCGAGAACAACAGTGGAGAAGAATGGTCCGGATAAGCAGACTCGTCCCATCTCCTCCAGTAATACGGCTAGATCGAGAAAGCTCATACCGCCGCCACCATACTCTTCGGGAAATACTAGCCCCACCCACCCCAGTTCAGCCATTTCTTGCCACAGTAGTGGTGAGTGCCCATCGTCATCCGTCTCCGACTCCCTACCCGGCGTCTTATGGCATCTGTCAGTTAAAAAATCACGAGCCATCTTTCTCAGCATTTGCTGTTCGTCAGAAAGAGTAAAATTCATTATACGTTCTCCTTTTGAATCAAGTAAAAGTTATTAATTACTGGGCATCTCCAACCGTCTCCTCGCTATGATATTCCTTAAAATCTCTGAGGTACCAGCCTGAAGGCTATAACCTTTAGAACCTAAATATGACCGAGGCGCCATTCCCCGAAGAGGGACAAATTTAGATTCAGCTAACAGTTGCCCGTAAAGTCCCAGAATCTCCATAGCCACATTAGCCAGGTGCTGCTCAAAGGTAGTACTGTACACTTTAGCCATAGCTGCTTCCCAATTGGGAGCACGACCACTATCCATAACCAGACCTACCCTATAAGTAAGGAGGCGCCCGACCTCAAATTCAATCTGCAGCTGCGCCAGTTTATGCCGAATTACAGTATCCTTAGACAATGGTTGCCCGTTCCGCATGGTTTCCTTAACGAATTGGATGATGGCAGTGAAGAGGGGATAATTCCCCATAAGCCGCTCCAGCCCGGCTCTTTCGTAATCAAGCTGGTTGGCAATCTGATAGAAGCCTCGGTTTTTCTCCCCTATCAGGCTTTCTTTAGAAACTCGCACGCCATCATAAAAAATTTCACCCCAGGCCTCTCGACCATTAATATCTATAGTTGGGGTGATGTTAATCCCTGGTAAACTTGCGTCAATAATAAATTCGCTAATACCACGGTGTTTCGGCACTTCAGGATCTGTCCTGGCTACTAAATAAACATAATTCATTATCCGGGCACCACTGGTCCACATCTTCTGTCCCTCAATTATATAACAATTACCGTCTTCAATGGCCCGAGTCTGCAGAGATGCCAGGTCAGAGCCAGCCTCGGGCTCGCTCATTCCCAAACCAATGCAACCCTCTCCCCGGGTAATCTTTGGCAGAAACTCTTTCTTTTGCTCCTCAGTACCGTAAACGAGTATGGCGCGGCCTATTTGGCGGTCTGCCATCCAGTGGTAAGCGGCTGGCGCTCCATAACGCAACATTTCCTCGGTAAGGATAAGGCGGTCTATATAGCGGCGCTCCTGCCCACCATACTCTTTGGGCCAGGTCAACCCAATCCAGCCTCTCTCAGCCACCCGTTTAGAAAACTCTGGAGAGAAGTCGTGTATCCAAGCATCACAGTTTGGTTCCCACAGCCCCTGTCTTATCTCCTCTTTCAGAAAGTCAATGACCTCCTGCCGGAATTTATCCTGCTCCTCCGTAAACTTAAAATCCATACGTATTTCCCCCCAACTTTAGTCAGCCTTAGTATACTCAGACCAGAAATCTAGAGTGAGACCGAGAAAAACTCATATTACCAGGCAAGTCACCGTCCGGGAAATACCGGCGACGGGGTGAATATTACTGGTGACCAAGTCGCCAATTTTGTTCAGGCTTTCGGTTTCTATAATGGCAATAATATCGTAGGGTCCGGTCACCAAGTCAACCGACTTTATATCTTTTAATTGCTTCAGAACAGTTGCTACTTCCTTAGTTTTACCCACCGCCACTTCGACTAAAACAAAGGCCTTTGCTGCCACTAAGGTCACCTCCTTTCTGCCAAGCTTATCGGCAATAATTATCTCCTAGTATAATTTACTACCCAACAAAATAAAGCTAACCGATTACGGAATATAAACAAGTTAGTACTGGTAAACTAGCGTCTATCATACTTAATAATAAGACTCGCTATTACCTCTGTCAATCTTTCCGTCCTTCGTATTAGGATTTAATAATTACCACGATAGTTTACATTATTATTCCAAATGCCAAGAATGATTTTTTTAAGTTAAATACATTCGTGTTTAACCAGACCGGAACAACCTTCCGGGGTTTATCAATGAATAAAAAGGGGGACAATTTTGAGTAATAATTCCCGCCACTGACCACAACCGGATACAATTTGTTCAATACCTATATTGACAAAATTATTATTTTATGCTAGCCTTTCAGCTAGGTAGTATAGATGACAAGATTTAGTGCATAATAGTGATACTCAGTGATTAACAGCCAGGCGTGCGGCTTGGTGAAATATCACCAGGCCGCTTTACTTTGCGTAGAGCACTTTAACAACTGAATATGAGGACTAATATCAAATCTGAAGCAGGTCAAGC
>CAYFEZ010000071.1:0-7292 GCA_964342215.1 uncultured Dehalococcoidales bacterium
ATCTCCGTGACCTTTTTGGTAATTGCCTTCCCTACCCCGAGGACTTCCTTTAAATTATTTTTCGCTACCAGTTACCCCGACTCCACCGACAAGTACTTAATTACCCGCTCCACCTCCTGGTAAGCCCGTATCTTAAAGATGCTTTTTCCTTTAAGCTCCAGCAGATCAGCAATCCCCCTGAAATACCCGGGCAATCTCTTTATTGTTCATTAAGATTGGTCTTGCTTCCTATCCGGTCCCAATCCGGGTTACCTTTTAGCCGATGTTTTTAACACAAGTTAATCCGTACTCTTGTAGGAAATAGAGTGCTTTGTGAATCTTCCAATTCGAGGTGTCATTTCCAATACCAAACATTCTTCGAATTCACTGAGTGATGCGTACCAGTCTGTCCTTTAACTCCTCTTCAACATTCTCACAGTTAATCGTGTCGATAAGGTAAAAGGCAAGAAAGGACTCCTCCCCACCACAGAATACCGCCTCACGTAATTATTTCATCTGCTTACATCTCCGAATTTCGCCGCTATTTCTTTATTTGTATTAAGCAGATTAGTACTCCTTTCATGTCCCGCAGCATTTTTTGTATTTCTTCCCGCTACCGCAGGGGCATGGGTCGTTACGGCCTGCCTTCTGACCAGCGGCTTTCAGTGGTTGCGGGCTGTAGGTACCAGCCCTAGCGGCGGCAGCCTGCGCCATTACTGACGGTACTGGTTGTGCTTCCTTCTTGACAACACCAGCATGATATATAGTATGGGCCACGTCATGCTTAATGGTAGACAACAGTACTTGGAACTGCTTATAACCCTCATTCTTATAGGCATCTACTGCCTTTATCTGGCGCAATGTCTGCCATCCCGCTTCCAAGCGCATATTCTCCATAGCGGTCAGGTGCTCTACCCACAGGCTGTCTACCGTGCGCAGCATTACCACTCTCTCCAGCAGCCTCATATTATCAGCACCAAGCTCCTCCTCACGCTTCTCATACAGAGCATCGGCCAACTCAACGAGCTTCTCTTTCATCTCTTTTGGTCTCATCTGGGAAAGTGTGCCAACATTAACTTCCGATGGTAACGGAAAGATGGTAGCCGCGTCAGCAACTAAACCCTCCACATCCCAAGTACCACTACGCTCATCACCGATGTGGCCTGACACCATACCCTGAAGCTCATCCTTAATCATTGACAGAATGTTTACCTTAAGGTCGGCACCGCTTAAAATCTTCTGCCGTTCGCCATAGATAAGTTCACGGTGCTTATTAACCACGTCATCATACTCCACCAGGTGTTTACGCATATCAAAGTGGTATCCCTCCACCTTAACTTGGGCACTTTCAACAGATTTATTAACCAGTCTATTCTCTATAGGGGTATCCTCACCCATACCTGCCCACTCCATAAAACCCTTAATCCGGTCACCGCCAAAGCGACGCATAATATCATCCTCCAGTGACACATAGAACCGGGAGCTTCCCTGGTCACCCTGCCGCCCGGCTCTACCCCTAAGCTGGTTATCAATACGCCGAGCTTCATGGCGCTCAGTGCCAACAATATGAAGTCCGCCCTTATCCGCCACGCCTTCGCCCAGCATAATATCAACGCCACGCCCGGCCATATTGGTAGCAACCGTTACCGACCCCGGCTGCCCGGCCTCAGCGATGATACCCGCCTCTTTCTCATGATACTTAGCATTCAATACCTGGTGAGGAATACCTTTTTTCTTTAGCAAATCGCTCAGGTATTCTGAATTCTCAATAGATACAGTTCCAATCAAAACCGGACGACCCTCTCCATGAAGTTGCTCAATCTCACGCACCACCGCCTTAAACTTAACCTTCTCATCCTTAAAAATCTGGTCTTGAAAATCCCGCCGAATCATCGGTTTATTAGGCGGAATGACCACCACCTCAAGGTTATATATCTTATGAAATTCCTCAGCCTCAGTGAGGGCAGTACCGGTCATTCCCGCTAGTTTGCCGTACATACGAAAGTAGTTTTGAAAGGTAACCGTAGCAAAGGTCAAGCTTTCCCGTTGCACCGTAACTCCCTCTTTGGCTTCTATTGCCTGGTGCAACCCTTCTGAATAACGGCGGCCAAACATTAGCCGGCCGGTAAACTCATCAACAATGGTAACCTGACCATCTTTGACAACATAATCGCGGTCTTTCTTAAACAGCACCTGAGCTTTAAGGGCACTCTCTAGGTACCGGGTGAGGGAGTAGTTTGACGGGTCATAGAGATTAGGCGATTTTAATACGCCTTCCCTCTTCAGCATCCTTTCTATAGTGGCAACACCAACTTCGGCCAAGTTCACCGCACGTGTCTTTTCATCGACTACATAGTCCTGTTCCCTCACCAGACGAGGGACGAGCCGAGCGAATAGTTGATAACTTTGCCCTGCTTCCTCAGCCTGCCCACTGATGATGAGAGGAGTACGTGCCTCATCAATGAGGAGATTGTCCACCTCATCGACGATAGCGTAGTTTAGCAAACGCTGCACACAGCGAGATGAGTCAACAGCCATATTGTCCCGCAGGTAGTCGAACCCGAACTCGTTATTAGTACCATAGATAATATCAGCCTCATAGGCCTGTCGGCGGGAGACAGGACGTAAGAATTCCCACCGCTTACCTTCCGATTCAAAGCTGGGGGCATAAATAAAGGAAGGGGACGGGTTATCCAGCGTCTGGGCATAGATGCTGGCCACACTTACCCCCAAGGCATGATAGACGGGACCCATCCAATACGGATCTCGCTTAGCCAAGTAATCATTAACGGTAACCAAGTGACAGCCCTGACCGGTAAGGGAGTTTAAGTAAAGGGGAAGAGTAGCCGCCAGAGTTTTCCCCTCGCCAGTTTTCATCTCAGCGATTTTACCCTGATGAAGAACAACACCTCCCATTAACTGGGCATCAAAGTGGCGCTGCCCTATAGTCCGCCTGGCCGCCTCACGAACAGCGGCAAAGGCTTCGGGAAGAAGTTCACCAAGCGAGCTACCATCTTTAAGCCGAATCTTAAATTCGTCCGTTTTATTACGAAGTTCACCATCGCTGAGTCGTCGGAAATCAGGCTCCAGCCCATTTATCCGATCTACTATCGGCTGTAACCGCTCTACCTCTTTCTCATTAGAATCAATAAGCCCATCCAGCCACTTAAACATGCCCTTTTCCCACAATCAACCTCCTTGCCTCCTCCACCATTGACTCCCGGACCATAACCTCAACCTCACCCAGGCCATCAACGGTAAACACATGCACCGAATGAGCTGCGTTTGACTTTAGCAAGCAGGGAATTCCATAACTCCCAAGTAAACCCTTAATAACCTGAGCTTCAAGCTCCCCCATTGCCTGATATACTTCCACTATTTTCTCATGTTTAGTCATATCGCAGTTTATTCGAACATAGCCCCTACCGACATACCGGTATGAATACGGTGGATGGCTTCACCCAGCAGCGGTGCCATCGGTAAAATGGTAATCTTATCTAACCTCTTATCTTCCCCGACCGGAATAGTGTCCGTAACTATTACTTCCTTCACCAGGGACGAGGATATCCTCTGGACAGCTTTACCAGTTAATACCGGGTGAGTACAGCAGGCATATACCTCCCTAGCCCCCCGATTTGTTAAGGCAGAGACACTACTCACCAGAGACCCAGCAGTAGCTATCTCGTCGTCTACAGTAAGAGCCACCCGCCCCTCCACTTCACCGATCACATTTAGCGTTTCCGCCTGATCATCATTACCCATCCGTCTCTTTTCTATAATAGCTAGTGGGACATTAAGCCTAGTTGCCAAGTCTCGTGCCCGCTTGGAAATACCGATATCAGTGGCAACCACTACCAAGTCATTAAAATCCTTCTTCTTGAAATAATCGCTGAGCAAGAAGAGAGCAGTCAGCTCATCAACCGGTATGTTAAAAAAGCCCTGAATTTGACCGGCATGTAAATCCACGGCCAGCACCCTGTTTGCACCAGCCACGGTGAGCAAATCAGCGACTAACCGAGCCGTTATCGGCACACGGGGTTGATCCTTCTTATCAGTACGACCATAGCCATAATAAGGAATTACGGCGGTAACGCGACCGGCTGAAGCACGCTTTAAAGCATCAAGCATAATCAAGAGCTCAACCAAGTTCTGATTAACCGGAGAACAAAAGGGCTGAATAACATAAGTATCTCGCTGGCGGACATTCTCCAGAATACGAACAAAGATATTCTCATTACTGAATGCAAAGACTTCACACTTACCTAAGGGTATTTCCAGATATTCAGTAATTTCCTGAGCTAGGGAAGGATGAGCATTACCCGTGAACACCTTTAACTCGTCCATTAGCCATCACCTCACTATCAAATGCGTCTTCTAAACTTAATTAATCCATTATAGCACTATTATTCTTCAACCTCACCCCCTTAATAAGACAAAGGAGAGGGAAGTGATAGGGTTATTAATTAATATCAGTCGTCGTTTTCCGGTCCCGGAAAACGACGACATATCTGACTAACATCCTGACTTACCTCATTTTGAATATCCCGATTGCCAATATTAGTGATTACTTTTGCAATTAGTAAAGCAATATGCTTAATCTCTTCTCTACCAAAACCGCGTGTGGTTACTGCTGGAGTGCCTAGTCTGATGCCACCGGCGATCATGGGTGGGTGAGTATAAACAGAAGGGATAGCATTCCGATTAACCACAATGCCGATGGCACCTAGAGCCTCTTCAGCCTCTTTACCAGTAACCCCTATCCCGGTGAGATCTACTAAAACCAAATGGTTGTCAGTTCCTCCTGATATAAGACATAGCCCTAACTGACTGAGTTCAGTAGCCAGAACAAGGGCGTTATCCAGCATCGCACGTTGATAACCAACAAAAGCGGGTTGCATAGCCTCATAAAAAGCCACCGCTTTGGCAGCAATGGCGTGCATCATGGGACCACCCTGCATTCTGGGGAAAACTGCTGCGTCTATTGCCGAAGCAAGCTCACCCCGACATAAAATAAACCCACTACGTGGACCGCGTAGCGTCTTATGGGTAGTTGAGGTTACCACATCAGCATAAGGCACCGGAGTAGGATGCAGGCCCACTGCTACCATACCAGCTATGTGCGCCATATCAACCATAAGCCTTGCCCCCACTAGGTCAGTAATGTATCGAAAACGTTCGAAATCGATAACCCTAGGGTAAGCACTGGCACCAGCCACAATCAACTTAGGCTGGTGCTTTAAGGCAAGCCTCTCCAGCTCTTGATAGTCAATCCTTTCAGTTTCCTGATTAATACCATAGAGTACAAAATTATACGATTTACCGGAGAAACTCGCTTTGTCACCATGAGTAAGATGACCACCGTGAGCCAGACTCATACCCATAACCGTATCACCATACTCCAGTAAGGCAAAATATGCTGCCATGTTAGCCTGAGCCCCACTGTGCGGCTGAACATTAGCATGCTCTGCGTGAAACAACTCCTTAGCCCGCCGGATAGCCAGACTTTCTATTACATCCATGTTATCGCACCCACCGTAGTAACGCCGTTGGGGATAACCCTCAGCATATTTATTAGTCAAAAACGAACCCTCAGCCTCTAGCACCGCCCTACTGGTATAATTCTCCGAAGCAATAAGGTTTATTGTTTCTTTTTGCCGCTTCCCCTCTAAATAAATAGCATGACTAACTTCCGGATCACTCTGGCTTAAAAAACTCATTTCCATTCCTTTCTGAAACAGCAATGTACTAGTAGAAATAGTCTACAACTGCACCCCTATACTGTCAACAACACCAGCTTGATGTTACCGCCTGAACGCTATAGAATAAGATGACTAAAAATGAGTGTTACCAAACAACTTTATCAGCTACATGAGGTTGATCAAGAGATTAAGTCCAGCGAGCAAATTCTGAGACAGCTGACCGGCAAACTGGGAGAAAGCCAGGCTTTGGCCGAAGCTCGGGCTGAACTTACCCGGGAGCACCAGTACTTGGCGGAATTAGAAGGGCGGCAACACACTGTCGAATGGGAAACAGATGGCATAGTAGATAAACTCACCTCCACAGAAGAGAATTTGTACAGCGGCCAAGTAAAAAACCCCAAAGAATTAACCAACCTCCAACATGAAATTGATGGACTAAAAATGAGGCGTAACCAACTGGAAGACAAGAGCTTGGAAATAATGGACCAGATTGAGCACGCCACAGCAAAGGCAACTACCATAAGCAGTCAACTCAAAAAATTAGAGTCTGAGTGGCATAGCCAGCAAAAAAAGCTATCTACGGAGATAGAGCGATTCACAACCGTACTGGGTAACCTCGAGCATAGCCGGCAATTACTATCGACTGACATTGACCACCAGGTAATCGAACTTTACCAGAAACTCAGAAACGAAAAGGGAACAGCCATAGCCAAGGTAGAACAAGGGATATGTAGTGGCTGCCGGATATCACTACCCACTACTGATTTGCAACGGGTAAGAAGTGGTAGCGTGATGCAATGTAGTAGCTGCGGGCGTATCCTGTTCTTAGCCTGAGACGGATAAACAGCCTTAAGATGAAAAGAGTGATAATACATGTTGACGGAGCGTCACGGGGTAACCCCGGACCAGCTGCTATTGGTGCCACGATAAAAGACGGGCAGGGCAGACTAATTACCCGTATTTCCCGGCGTATCGGCACTACCACCAATAATCAGGCAGAATATAGAGCTACTATTGCTGCTCTAGAGGAAGCCGTCGGATTACATGCTGAACAGATTGAAGTAAAGTCAGATTCAGAACTGGTGGTGAGGCAGATAAATGGCCAATACCGAGTGAAGAAAGCAGAGCTTAAACCCTTGTATCACCAGGTAAAGCAACTGCAAAAATCACTGAAGGACTGCACGGTCACTCATATCCCCCGCCAGCAAAATATTGAGGCGGATTTTCTGGCAAATAAAGCATTAGGCTAGATAGTTAGGCATCCTACCTTTAAAAAGTTGCCGACCCATAATCGGAGTCAGTCAGACTAGTGGTGAGGATAATGATATCGCCCATCTACCTAAATTAATTACCATCATTAAAGACTTCCCGGACCAAAATAAGGTTATTAACATCAAGTTACCCCATATCGCTATTAACTGCTACCCTCAACTTCGCAAGCGACTGGTACCCTCAACTTCGCAAGCGACTGGTACAGCTAGTAGGGGAATAACGGAATTAGGATAGAGCCGGTAGACTTGAAATAAAGTTAAAAAAGGTAGTACGTATTGACTAATAACACCCTGCATACTACACTATAATCAGGTCAAGTAAACCGGGTGGCTGCTCGTTTAA
>CAYFEZ010000072.1:0-7268 GCA_964342215.1 uncultured Dehalococcoidales bacterium
GTTATTTCTCGCTCCACCTCCTCCGTTCCCGCTTCCTGGGAAAGGCTATCAAAGTCCACACTGATAGGAAACGACTCAACCAGAGTGTCTCTCCCCTGATAGGTTGCGGTAAGTTTATCACGGTCTATTTTGCCTTTCAGATTATACTTAACTGAATCCAGGAAATTATTACCAAAAGATGGAATATGAAAACCCAGCAGATCATTACCCAGTAAGCCGTCCAATATCTCCCCCCGCCATGGGCAGGTGCGGAATATCTCATGGTTCGGCCAGGGAATGTGCCAGAACTGACCAACGGTCAGGTGTGGCTTCCGTTCTTTAATTAAACGAGGAAGTAGGGCAAAATGGTAGTCTTGCAGATATACCACCGCCTTACGGTCAGCCACCTCTTGCAGAACTACCTCAGCAAAAATCTGGTTTACCTTTTTGTAGGTATTCCAGTCGGATTTTCTATAGATGGGTGGGGTAAAGGCAACGTGACATAGCGGCCATAGTGCTTCGTTGGCGAAGCCGCGGTAAAAGCCGGCTACCTCATCTTCAGTTAACCATACCCGGCGTAAAGTATACTCTGGATGTTCCGGGGGAACAGCTACCCGGTCATGGGTGTCAACAACTTTCTTATCTGCGTTACCACTGCCATAAGCTATCCAGCTTCCCCCTGAAGCGCGCATTACCGGGTCTAGCGCTTCAGTGAGTCCACTAACCGGACGGTGGCATTTTATCTCATCTCCAGATATAGTATGGATATATGGTTCTCGGTTAGAGACTACCAGAAACAAATAACTACCCAGCTTTTCCCGTACCAGCTGGTATAATCTATCCTTGTCCCACTTTAAGTCTGTCATCTGGCATTATCTCCTTACTACGCTGGAGGAAAGCTGCCGGATAATCTGTTTATTAAAGTCTTTGCAGGTAAAATTAGTCAAACAATGGCTCATCTTTTAGCTTTATAAGCAGGCGTACACCAGTCAAGGTATTTGGAATTATTGCCACGTATTACTTCAGCATAGAGCTGTTGTAACTTCTCCGTTATCGCACCAATTTCACCGTTGCCTATCTCACGGTGGTCTATTTCGGCTACCGGAGTAATATGGGCGGCGGTGCCGGTAAAAAAACATTCTTCAGCGGAGTAGAGCTCGCTGCGGGCAACCTGTCTCTCAATAGTGGTTATGCCCAGCTCATCCTGCGCCATTTTTATGACGGTATCACGGGTGATACCGTTGAGAATATTGTTGTAACTGGCTGGTGTGACTAGCTTACCATCTATGATTAAAAAGATGTTCTCGCCACTTCCTTCCGAAACATAACCGTTGGGGGCAAGCATAATTGCCTCATCAAATCCATTCTTAATGGCCTCTGTTTTGGCTAGGGCATTATTGATATACATACCGGTAATCTTAACCTGTGGGGGAATCACATTATCATCAGGACGTCGCCACGAAGAGACGGTACATTTAGCTTTATCTACATCCAAATAGCGCCCCCAAGGAATAACCATGATTGAGAAATCGTCATCCAGATTATGGAGGCGGACGCCTAGAGATTCAGAACTCTTATAAGCCAGAGGCCGTATATAAATGTCTTCCTCGAAACCACACTTTTTTACCAGTTCAACCGTTATCTGACACAATTCACCTACGGTATGGGGTATATTAATCTCCAAGACCCGACAGCCATTGCGTAGCCTTTCATAATGCTCTTTAAGGCGGAACAGGTAAATCTGTTTATGGTCGCTATTCCAATTACCCCTGATGCCTTCAAAAACGGCGGTGCCATAGTGAAGGCAATGGGTCATAATCCCTACTTTAGCTTCAGACAAGGGAATAAACTGCTTATTGAAATAAGCGTATGAAGGCATCAAGAATTCTCCTCCCGCAGATAAATTGGCACTATTATAGCCCCTACCTCGGTAGAAAACAAGCCGATTTATTACGGGCCAAGACTAGCTCCACAATTGGAGCAGAATTTGCTCCCGGGCAGGTTCACCTTGGAACAAGCGGCACATGTTGCCCCTTTATTTTCCTCACTCTCACCCAAATACAGTTTAACATGAGGCCATGGGATTTCTATTCCTTCCTCATCAAAGACTCGCTTAATTCTTCGCCTCAGTTCCCCCATAACATCCCACTGTTTAACAGGTTGAGTGTCACCTACTACCTTAATGATAATTCCCGAATCACCAAATTCATTTACCCGAAGCAGCCAGGGTGTTTTTGAAATTAGTGATAGCTTCCAGTTAGGGTCTTCCGCCATTCCCTCCCATATTTTCCTGATTAGCGACATTACTCTATCAAGGTCCTCTTTATAAGCCACGCTGATATTCAGATGAGCCCGGGACCACACCCTGGTAAAGTTACTGGTTAACCTAATTTCACCATTAGGCACAGTATGAAGGATGCCATCCAGGTTCCTGAGCAGAGTCTTCCTGAGGTTAAGCCCTTCCACAATGCCAGTGACTTCGGCAACTCGAATTACATCCCCGACACCGTACTGATCCTCAACCATAATAAAAAAGCCAGAAATCAGGTCTTTTATCAGGCTCTGAGCTCCCAGGGCAATAGCGATGCCAGCAACGCCGGCCCCAGCTAAGAGGGGGGCAATATCTATTCCCACTTCGGAAAGAACCATAAATAGAGTAACTACAATTAGGATGATGCCAATGGCGTAGGTGATTGTGCTACTTAATGCTTGCGATCTCTTGGCTAACTCCTCCTTAGCCCGATGCCCCTTGCCTCTCACGGTGATAAATCTATCAATTATTCGTGGTATTACTGCTCTCGTTATCACGTAGGTTAGGTATGAAACCAGGATGATGATTAAGATAAGGATGCCATGCTCGAAAAGCCAGCCCGTTACCGCTTCCACTGCTGGTGCGGAATCAATCTGGTAGCGTGATACGATAACCGCCGTTATTGCCAAGAGTAGGAAAACACCCCCGATAGCGATAATGACCTGGGTGACCACCCTCTGAGTGCTTTTTAGTCGTTTTTGCCACGGTTTGGGGGTTATTTTTTTAATAATACGGGAAGCCCAATAGCAGAGGAGGGGAAAAAGAGCAAGGACCACTGCTACCACCAAGATGATCCAAACACCGTTAACCATAAACCATTCCCACATAGTGAAGCCTCCCTAAAGCGACTTGGGTCGATTATACCACATATGGTTTTGCCGGAATACTGTAATCTAACGTGAAAAATCCGACATATTTTGTTCTTTGAAGGAGAATCTCAGTTAACAATAATTGAAACCGATTGAATTTTCCATTACGCCATGGGAAGGATCTACGGTGTGTTTCAAACCATTTTAATAAATTGGTTGCTAATTCTTCTTTTTCCATATTTAAATAACAGTAGTCTATCAATTAGTATTGTAAACTTATTGCTGTAAAGATAACAAAAGAGCTGTTGTAACTTAATTAAAATAACCCGCTAATGATAATGCCTAATGATTAAAGTGGGATATCGGAGCGATAAAAATACCTTGTTCACAGCCTAGAGTTTCGCAACAGGCTACATTGCCTTAGTTATGTTCAGTATGCTATAGTTTCGGTACAATGGAAGCCAAGATTGATGCTATTACCTCAGGCAGTATCACCTCGCCGGAGGGGTTTCGTGCTGGTGCTGCCTACGCCGGGATACGGAAGAACGGTAATGATGGTTTAGACTTGGGCATGCTCTTTTCGGAGGCGCCATGTGCGGCTACTGCTCTATTTACTACCAATCGAATTAAGGCGGCACCGGTCGTGCTGACTCAGCAGAGCTTGAAGTCGGGAAGGGCAGTTGCTATAGTGGTTAATAGTGGCTGTGCTAATGCCTGTACAGGTGAGCAAGGCCTTGCTGATGCGGTGGAGATGGCGGATTTAGTAGCCAAGAGTATTGGACTCTTACCTGAGGAGGTTCTGGTCGCCAGCACCGGGGTGATTGGGCAGCCATTACCGATGAACTTAATACGAGCCAATATCGACCGGATTGTCCTTTCTCGTGATGGTGGGAACCAGTTTGCCCGGGCGATTATGACCACTGATACCGTACCTAAGGAAACGGCAGTAACTGCACGGATTGGGGGTAGCCAGTTTACCATTGGTGGGGTAGCCAAAGGCTCAGGAATGATTCACCCTGACTTGGCGACTATGCTCTGTTTCTTAACCACCGACGCTGCCGTGGATATAGATTTTTTAAGGCAGGCGCTGCAACAGGCGGTAAATGTTTCTCTGAATATGGTCTCAGTTGATGGGGATACCAGTCCCAACGATATGGCTTTAGTTATGGCTAACGGGTTGGCCGGAAATGAACCGATTTCACAAGGTGGTGAGTTGGCCAGTACCTTTATGCAAGCCCTTGAGAAGGTTTGTATCTATCTGGCTAAAGCCATTGCTCGTGATGGTGAAGGAGCCAGTAAGCTTATTGAGGTTACTGTTAGCGGTGCAGCCTCCGTAGCTGAAGCTAGGTTGGCGGCAAGGACGGTAGTAACTTCGCCGCTGGTAAAGACGGCGGTGTATGGTAATGATCCTAATTGGGGACGTATTGTAGCCGCGGTAGGTCGGAGTGGTGCGGGGGTGACATGGTCAGAACTTGACCTCTACGTAGGTAATATCTGTTTGGTAAAGGCCGGTTACCCTTTGCCTTTTGATAAGGAAAAAGTGGTAGCGGTGTTATCTAGTAGTGAAGTACTGGTAAGTGTACGGCTTAACCAAGGTACTGCCAAGGCCACTGCTTGGGGTTGTGACCTATCCGAAGCGTATGTGACTATTAACAGCCGGTACACAACTTGATGGTATTATGGGGAGAGATAATGATTGAATAATAAATTAGATAAAGTCATCGTGATAAAAATGGGTGGTGCCACCATGGGTAGCTATGACACTACCATTAAGGATATAGTTTATCTCCAACGGCAGGGCCAATCATTAGTTATAGTGCATGGTGGAGGCAAGCTAATAACTGATTGGCTGGATAGACAAGGGGTCCCGGTTAAATTTGTTCATGGCGAACGGGTAACCGATAAGGTAACGCTTGAAGTGGTGGTTTCAGTGCTAGCGGGATTAGCCAATAAGGAAATTGTTGCTGCTATCAATAATTTAGGGGGACAGGCGATAGGTATTAGCGGTATAGACGGAGCCCTTATCCAAGGTAAGGTTAAAGACGTAGAGCTAGGCTATGTCGGTGCCGTAGTAAAAGTGAACCTTACTCCTTTGGTGGCTCTATTGCAATCAGGGTATATTCCCGTAGTGGCGCCGATAAGCCTTTATGCCTCCGATAAGCCAGATGAAGCGCCACAGATGCTTAACATTAATGCTGATACAGTAGCTGGTGAAATTGCGGCTGCCGTTGCTGCCGAAAAGCTTATCGTTTTAACCGATGTCGTCGGTATCTGTGACCAATCGGGTAAGTTATTGCCGCAGCTATCACCTGGCGAAGCTGAAGCTTTAGTGGTTTCGGGCGTGGCTTCGGGAGGGATGATTCCCAAGATTAGAGCTTGCCTGAGGGCGTTATCAAATACTTTAACCGCCAGTATCATCGATGGTAGACAGCCACATGCTTTACTCAGAGAGATAGAGGAAAGTAGTACTGGCACAACAATAGGTGGTGGAAGTTGAGTAACTGGCAAGAACTGGAACGCAAATATTTTATGCAAACGGTAGAGCGCCTACCGGTAACTTTGGTTAAGGGGAAGGGAGCTCGGGTATGGGACGAAAATGGTCAAGAGTATCTAGATTTTGTCGGTGGCTGGGCGGTCAATAGTTTAGGGCACTGTCATCCGGTAGTTACCGAAGCTGTAACGGAGCAGGTTCATACCCTTATTCAGACGTCAAATCAGTTCTATACTGTCCCTCAAGTTCGCTTGGCCGAGCTTTTGGTTCAGCATAGCTGTATGGATAAGGTCTTTCTCTGTAATAGCGGAGCTGAGGCCAACGAGGGGGCAATAAAACTAGCCCGACGTTATGGGAGGCTTAATTTGAATGGAGCCTATGAGGTTATTACTACGATGGGTTCCTTTCATGGCCGTACGTTAACTATGACATCGGCTACTGGCCAGTCTAAATTCCAGCAGCCGTATGTTCCTCTACCTGGTGGATTTATTAATGTGGAGTATAATAGTATTGAGGCAATAAGAGTAGCAATCACCAAACACACTTGTGCCGTGATGTTAGAGCCATTACAGGGGGAGGGGGGAGTTAATCTGCCTGATGATAATTATCTAGCGGCAGTGCGGGCTTTGTGCGACCAAAACGGTATTTTACTTGTTCTGGATGAAATTCAAACTGGGTTGGGGCGGACAGGGACCCTTTTTGCTTATGAGCAGTACGGTGTTGAACCTGATATAATGACTCTGGCGAAAGGTTTAGCCAGTGGTTTAGCTATCGGGGCTACTCTAGCTAAGGATAGAGCTTCTGTTTTTACTTTCGGCGAGCATGGTTCTACCTTTGGTGGTAATCCCCTAGCCTGCGCTGCTGGTTATGCTAACGTAAAATTCATTATTGATAATGATATTGCCGGAAACGCAAGAAGGGTGGGGCGGTATCTTACCGCTGGACTAGAGAGGTTAAAACAGAAATTCCAGTTTATTACGGTTGTTCGGGGGTGCGGCTTGTTGATGGCTCTAGAGTTTAATGATGATATCGCCCAATCAATAGTCATGACTTGCCTTGCTAAAGGCTTATTAGTTAACCGGCTTAAGCCTAATGCCTTACGCTTTATGCCGCCCCTTATTATTGGTAACAGTGATGTTGATGAGGCACTGGTCATTTTGGATAATGCATTATCCAGTCGGGGATAATAAATCTGGTGGTGGTAAGTTATTAGGCTAGTGGAGGTTCGGTACGTTGGACAAAGTAGTATTAGCTTATAGCGGGGGATTAGATACTTCAGTAGCCGTCAAATGGCTCAAAGAGAAATATAACCGGGATGTTATTACTCTTACCGTTGATGTTGGTAATGAACGTGATTTTTCCGCTATTCAGCAGAAGGCACTAGATGTCGGTGCCGTAAAGGCATTAGTGACGGATGCTAGGAAGGTATTTGTTAATCATTTTGTCTTCCCGGCGTTACAGGCAGATGCTGTCTATGAAGGACAATACCCGTTGGCTACTGCTTTGGCTCGCCCACTAATGGCCAAGTTGCTGGTTGATACTGCCTTGGAAGAGGGAGCCTCCGCCGTAGCTCATGGTTGCACCGGCAAGGGGAATGACCAGGTAAGGTTCGAGGTTGGTATTAATGCCTTATCACCGGACCTCGAGATTATTGCCCCGGCTCGGGAATGGGGGATGA
>CAYFEZ010000073.1:0-7262 GCA_964342215.1 uncultured Dehalococcoidales bacterium
GCTCAAGGGTTAAGTCCATCCCTTTATTTACAGCTTCTTTGGCATATCTAAGGGCAATTGGGCCTTTACCCGCTATAGTTTTTGCTATAGCCTCAACCTCAGAAGTAAGATTTTCATTAGTAACTACTTTATTAAGCAGTCCTATTTCCAATGCCTCCATGGCACTTATGGTATCTGCGGTAAGTATTAATTCTAGGGCTTTAGCCTTACCGATGATACGAGATAATCGTTGGGTACCACCGTCCCTAGGGATAAGCCCCAAGGTTACCTGAGGTAAACTAAACCTGGCACGAAAAGACGCCAGTCTGATATCACCGCTTAGTGCTAATTCCAGTCCTTCTCCACGTGCGTTTCCATTAATGGCAACGATAACCGGCTGGTTTATGCTGGCTATAGCCGTGGCAACATTATAGTCTGGGTTCCGTTGCTCCAGTTCACTCCCGCTACAGAAGGCTTTGTCACCGGCTCCAGTGATTATAACTACATAGATATCATCATCCTGATTTATGTGATAGCAAACATCTTTCAGTTCTTGGGCTAGCTGCTGATTGATGATGTTTTCTGCCTCAGGCCGGTTAAGGGTTAGGACGGCAATATGGTTTTTTTTTGTGTAGATAATGGTGGTATAAAACATAATTTCGGTTCCCTTTTTCTATATTAACTGGTGGTATTACCAGTGTCAAAATTTTTAAAATCATAGAAGATTAGGGGTGAAGGAAAGGTTTGTATCCTAGAACCTATACTTTTCCAGCTGACCAATCCAAGAAGTATTGGCAAATATTGTTGAGGCAGCAGTGCCGGCAGATAGGGGACTTATGACAGACATCCTTGGCCAGGCGGACCAGTAGGGCATGGTATTCATTAAATAGCCTGGCATCAGTGGGTAGATTATTCATAAAAAATGTTTGATAGTCTGTGTAGCTCTCATTTTCTACGGTAATACAGATGCGATTGGTGATACGTCGGGTATAAGCATCAATAACAAATATTGGTTTGTTGGCAGCATACAGTATTATAGAATCGGCGGTCTCCTGCCCAATGCCGTGGATAGAAAGAAGTTCTTGGCGAAGGAAGCTGATATCATGGGTAAATAGACTGCTGAGGTCATCACTGTAATATTCACCCAGCCAGTTGGCAAAGGACTTAAGCTTCAGGGCTTTAGCATTATAATACCCACAGGGATGGACCAGTCTGGCAAGTTCCTGGACGGACAGCTGGCGTAGTACTTTTGGTGTTATTGCTCTGGAAGATTTTAGGTTGTTTATCGCTTTTTCTGCATTACTCCAGGAGGTTGATTGTGTAAGAATCGCCCCGATAATTACCTCAAAAGGCGTCTGCGCTGGCCACCAATGTTGAGGTCCATAGCGGGTGAAAAGATGGTGGTAGATGTTTATTAGTGATGGGCTTCTTGATTGTTTGTCCACGGGGATACCTTAGCATTAACTGGCGAATTATATCTATGGAGGCATAGTTTTACATTAATTATTGGAGATGAATGAAGAATCTAAATGTTCTTGGGCATAGGTATAGCCGCGGTCAAAGGCTTTAATGTTTAGCTCTCCGGTATTCTTAGGAACTGCGGCGGTAATAGCCTTCTTCATGGCTACTACTGAAATAATGTTGGTGGCAGCGGTGAAAAATCCTAGCATTACCGAATTAGCCACTGCTACTCTACCTAATTCCTCCGCAATTTGCCGCGCGGGTACAGTCAGCAGTTTTTTACCTCTCATTTTCGCAGGATGGATAAGGCCGCTATCAATAATTACTAAAGCATCCCCACGGTTTTGGGGGTGATATTTGTCATAGGCGGCTTGGGACATTGCCACTAATACTGTTGGAGTCTTGATGTACGGATAAAGCACTCGTTTATCAAAAACAACTATATCAGCCCGAGTTGCTCCGCCCCGAGCCTCGGGCCCGTAATCTTGAATAAAGGTGGCGTGCTTATGCTCGAAGATAGACGCTGCTTGACCAATGATATGACCTGCAAGGACTACCCCCTGTCCACCGTATCCACATAGTCTTATCTCATGTCGCTCAGTCATTATTTTCTATCTGGTAAATTGGGAAAGTATGGGCGTTCCATATCAACAAATTTACCCACAATTATTTGGCCATCTAAATCAATACCTACTTGGCTGGGATCAACATCGTGCTTAACCACACTGTTATCCCGGTAGTATCTTATATTTTCCAAACCGGTTGGTTGTTTATTCATACGACCATAATATGTGGGGCAGGGACTTATCGCCTCGACCAGACTAAACCCTTTCTTTAGTAAAGCTTCGGTGACAGCTCTTTCCATGCTACGAACCTGGGCGGTTGTCCATCGGGCAACATAGACGGCCCCACTGGCTTTGGATAAATACGGAATATTGAATGGTTCTTCAATATTACCTTGCTGGGTGGTAGTGGATCGTGCGGTTAGTGGTGTAGTTGGACCAAGCTGTCCGCCGGTCATTCCATAAGTAAAGTTATTGACACATATCACCGTCATATCAATATTTCTACGAGCGGCATGGATAAAATGATTTCCCCCAATAGCCATTAAGTCGCCCTCCCCGCTAAATACCACCACATGTAGTTCTGGATTGGCTATTTTTAGCCCGGTAGCAAAGGGTATAGCTCGACCATGAGTGGTATGAAATGAATCTAGTGTTACATAGCCGGCGACTCTGCCAGTGCAGCCTATTCCCGAGACCAGTGTCACCTTATCTAGATTAAGTCCAGATTTTAGTAGACCCCTGAGGAAACAACTAAGAACTATACCTAAACCACAACCAGGGCACCAGATATGGGGTAATCGTTCCGTTCTTAGGTAAGCCTCTAGAGGATGAGTTTCCTTTCCTAGCGCTATGGTGCTGCTCATTTAAGGGCCTGCTTAATTGCATCTAATATTGACTGAGGGTCGTGTACACCGCCACCCAAATGAGGCACAAGTATCGTCTTCGCCCTACCACTGGCGCATCGCTCTACTTCAAGAGCGATCTGTCCGTAGTTAATTTCCGGACATACAAAAGCCACAACTTGTTTGGCAAGTTCCTTAATTCTATCCTCGGGAAAAGGCCAGACCGTGATTAATCTTAACATTCCGACTCTAATACCTTCGTCTCGAGCAAGTTTGATTGCCATAAATGAAACTCGGGCGGAGATACCATAGGTACAAACAATCACTTCAGCGTCGTTAATGCCATCTTCTTCCAACTCAATTATATCATCTCTATTTTTCTCAATTTTACCCACCAGTCGTCTTACAAGTTTGTCTTGTGCATCCGTGGTCATTACTGGGTATCCCCTCTCATCATGCGTTAATCCGGTGGCATGGAAGTGATAGCCTTCGCCGGCATTTGCCATAGGGGGGATAAGGTCAGAATCGGGTTCAAATGGTAAGTATTCTTCAGGAGGAGCTATGGGCTGACGCCGAGGTGTTATTTCTATTTCACTGACAGGAGGTATTACTACTTTCTCATACATATGCCCCGTAGCTGCCTCAGTCATGATTAATACGGGTAGCCGGTATCTTTCTGATAGATTAAAGGCTTTTATCGTCATGTCGTATAGCTCTTGTGGGGAATCGGGAGATAGGGTAATTATACTATAACTACCGTGACTACCCCAGCGTGCTTGCATCATATCTCCTTGACCGGATAGTGTGGGTAACCCGGTTGATGGTCCGGCACGCTGTACGTTTACCACTACACACGGTGTCTCTAACATAATCCCCAGACCGATATTCTCCATCATTAAACTGAATCCTGGTCCAGAGGTGGCGGTCATCGACTTGACTCCCGCGCATGAAGCCCCTAGAATAGCTGCCATCGAGGCCAGTTCATCCTCCATTTGTATATAATTACCACCAACGGCAGGTAATCGATCTGACATCCGTTCCGCAATCTCGGTGGCTGGAGTAATGGGGTATCCAGCAAAGAAACGACAACCGGCACTGATCGCTCCTTCAGCACAGGCTTCATCTCCGCTTAAAAAGAACTCACCTTCTAAAAGTCCGTTCTCAGACACAGTACCTCCGCTTTGCTTAGGTATCGCTATCCGTACCATTAACATGTATGGCGAATTCGGGACAAATCATGGTGCACGAATTACATCCGGTGCATTTATCGTTACTGTCTACGTAAACGGTGTGATATCCCTTGCTATTCATCTCAATAGTTTTATACAGAATATGCTGCGGGCAAAACTCAATACAAAAACTGCACCCCTTGCACCGCTCTGCTATTATGGTAACCTGATAATGTTTAGACCCTATATTCATTCTTAAGACATTGTTAAAATGGCCCGCAGAATGTTTTATAATACCATGTGCTTATTAGCTTTATCAACTTTTTGTTAGTGAATATTAGCTCTCGTTACATTGTGGTTGCATCTAATCGGGAGAATTCCAAAAGTTCTAATAGTTGAGTGAATGCGGGTGATGAATGAGAATACTACCCCATTAGCAATACTAAAGCGTAGCTTGAGAAGTTTTAAGAGTCAAAGCACTCTACCTACATGAGGCTACTTTAGCTCTGCATGTTAAGTAAATAGCTCTGGAAAGGGACGACAATATCAGCCGCTGTTATACTAGCGAATGATTCTGGAGCCATCACTCCCTTGGTTTCAAGGGTCCCTCGGGAAGAGGTTTTTCTTGTATTATATATTCGAGAGCTGGTAATTGAGTTGTCCAGTAATGAAATGTTACAATACACCTGCAGTGTTTGATTATATGAATGAAGCGGCGACCAATTCGGCGTTGTAGTTATGAAAGGGGCGAAGGTAGTCTGGTGAGTGCAATAAGGGTAGGGATTATCAATGTCACCGGTTATGCTGGTGTTGAGCTGGCACGGCTGCTGCACCAGCACCCGCTGGTAGAGCTTACCTCGGTTACTGGGAGGAGTGCTGCCGGGCAGAGTTTGGGAAGCATTTTCCCCCATTTGTCTGCTATAGACCTGAATATTGAAGCTGATTTAAAAAAGGTTGACCTAGTATTTTCAGCTAAGCCACATGGGCAAAATACTGAAGAAGTCATACCTCTACTTAACCAGGGGTTTAAGGTAGTAGATATTAGCGCTGATTTCCGGCTAAGGGATGCTGCTGAGTACTTGAGTTGGTATGATTTTATTCATCCGGCACCACAACTGCTAAACCAAGCAGTTTATGGTCTGACCGAATTACATCGGTCTGCAGTGGCCACGGCCAAATTGGTGGCTAATCCTGGTTGCTATCCGACCGGAGCCATTCTGGCTTTAGCCCCTGCCGTTAAGGAAGGTCTAATTGAACCTGACATTATAATTGATAGTAAGTCGGGGGTATCTGGGGCAGGTAGAACCATTAACCAGCGGACTCATTATGCAGAAATTAACGAGGACGCCACTGCCTATGCTTTGGAAGGACACAGGCATCTGCCTGAGATTGTGCAGGAGTTCAAGTTACTTCGGCCGGGTCAATTGCCTTCGGTAACATTTATTCCCCATCTGATACCGATGACTCGGGGAATATTAACTACCGGCTATGCTACTTTAGTCCCGGGGAAGGTTTCTTTGGGGAAAAAAGGAGAGGAACAACTAAGGCAGCTCTATCTAGATTTCTATAAAGGTGAGCCCTTTGTCGAGGTAATGGAATCCGGCCCTCATACTAAATATACTTGGGGGAATAACCATTGCTTCATTTACCCTACTATTGACCATAGGACGGAGAGGCTTATCGTTATCAGTTGCCTCGATAATTTGGTTAAGGGGGCGGCTGGGCAAGCCATCCAGAATATGAACGTCATGCTTGGCTTTCCGGAGATTACCGGACTGGAGGCATTGGCAATTTACCCCTGAAATCCGGTTTCTATGGGTTACGGGTTGAGGGAAGGCGGAAAAGGTGCGGTTAATAATGACTAAAGATAATCACCCTACCGTTGTTATACCTAATTAGTAGAAAGAGGTAAATGTGAGTAGGTTGGTTCGACCGCCGATAGAGTAGACGTTAGGCAAAGCGGCACGAAATAAGAGAGGAATAATTCCTAAGCAACAAAAAATATTATTTCTCTGCTTGAGGGTTGGGATGCGGGTTTTGGGGTTGCTCCCGTTTGATTTTCATATATAGCAGGCGAATCAGGCATGTAACAGGGGATGTTGGGCGACAAAAGGGCAACTTGGGTCTGTTTCCCGAGCGTCTCCTGATAGATGCAAGGTGCGGGCCAGGCATCCACGACAAGATTCAAACTGCTGGCATTGCTTACAAGCTCCCTTCCGTACTCTTTGGTCAGCCCAATTGGTTAGTATGTCACTTTGCCTCATCCTTAGCCATATATCTTCCAGAGGTTCTTTAGCCGCATTCCCAAAAGTTAATTCCTCAGCGGAGAACATGCAGGGCCTGACACTACCATCGGTCTGAATATATAGTGAGTAGGAAGCGGCACATCCTTCTACATCTGGTATGGTAATCCCACTATCGATATTACTGATGCTGAGGTTATGTTTGTGGGAGAGGTTCCACAGGAACGGTTCATCATAGAAAATATCCAAGTTGCTTCTGTAGCTATATATTTCCTGGACCGCTTTATCTTGTTCCTCTGGAGTAAGGGCGTATTGCTGGTAATACTTGCGGGAGTCTTCATCTTTCCCAAAAGGTTTTAAGGGGAGAAAGATGATTCTCTTTCCGCCAAGGTTTTCGGTTAATTGGATAAGTTTTCCAACTTGTGCTAGGTTAAGTTTGGAGAGGACCGTAGTCAAACCATGGAAAATACCCAGGGCGGAGCACTGTACTGCCCATTCCTTAGCGAGCTCTAATTTTGCTCCCCTCTTGGTGTATTCATAGACGGCGGTATCGGCTCCATCAATACTAAAGAGAACCTTAGGTGAGAAGGAGGCTAATGCCTGCAATCTATCCTGATTGAAAGCATTGCCATTGGTTATTATAAAGACATTAATTCCGGCTTGTTTAAACATTCCTCCTATCTGGGGAAGATCATCCCGTAGCAAAGGTTCGCCGCCCTCTAGTATTACCCACTGCGGTGATAGTTCAATAATATCTCTGGCTATTTTTCTGGCTTCATTATGGCTTAGCTCTCCTTGTTCCATGCCAACACAATGACGGCAATGTAGATTACAGGTACTGGTAATAGCCCAATCTACATATATCGGGCCGGTCATATTCTCTTTCTCCAATAAACATGATCGATAACCGACCCTTCAGCTTTGTCTATCATCATATGCTTTATCAGCGGTTCATAACATCCACCACATAGCCCGTTACCTACCATGGCGTATCCTTGAGCG
>CAYFEZ010000074.1:0-7161 GCA_964342215.1 uncultured Dehalococcoidales bacterium
AATTTTTTCTCAAATTATCAAGGAGGAATTTGACTTATGATAAAGGGATTGGTAAAGTGTCGTCCAGAATGTTTAACTTTGTGAGGAATGTAGATGGCTGAAAAAAAAATACTTGTCTACTCAACTTCCACTTGTCCCCACTGTAAAAGGGCCAAGGAATACCTTACTGGGAAAGGAATTTCTTATGAAGAGATTAATGTGGCTCTGGATAGGGATAAAGCCAAGGAGATGATTGAGAAGTCAGGGCAAATGGGTGTACCGGTTATTACCGTTGATGATGAAATTATTGTTGGTTTTAACCAGGGTAAGTTGGACGAATTGCTGGCAAAATAGCCAGTATACTGGGCAGCCGGTAGTTACTTTGAATTAGGTGAGGGTGATGTTTGATTTGATGATAGTGGGCGGGGGCCCGGCCGGGCTCGCCGCCTGTGTATATGCCGCCCGGAAACGGCTTAATACGTTACTTATCAGCATTGATGTCGGCGGACAGGTAAACACTACCATGGGCATTAATAATTACCTGGGCTATCAGTTTATTGAAGGACCGGAGTTGATAGGTAAGTTCCGAAATCAGATGGACCAGTTCCCTATTATTCAGAAGATCGGCTATAAAGTGTCTCGGTTGGACCAGATTGATGGTGGGTTTGAAGCTACCTGTGAGACCGGTGAAAAGTTTCAGTCAACGTCAGTGGTTTTTGCGGCTGGAAAGAGTCCGAGAAAGCTGAATGTACCTGGAGAGGTGGTGTTTTTGGGGAGGGGAGTAACTTATTGTGCCACATGTGATGGCCCTGTTTTCTCAGGACAAAGGGTAGCCATAGTAGGGGGAGGAAACTCGGCACTTGAGGCAGTTCTGGATATGGTGAAGATTGCCGAGCACGTGGACCTGGTTTCACTGACACCGCTAACCGGTGATGCCGTTCTTATTGATAAGCTGGCCGATGCGAAGAATCTTACTATTTTTACCGAAAACCAAACAGAGAGAATTGAAGGACAGGCTTTTGTTGAAGGGCTGATGGTGAAAGATCTGAATAGTGGGGTGGTCAAACGGCTTAAGGTTACTGGCATTTTTGTTGAGATTGGTTTGGTGCCTAACTCGGCGGTGGTAGGTGAATTGGTTAAGCTTAACAAATGGGGAGAGGTGTCCATCAGCTGCTCTGGGGAGACGTCTGTACCAGGACTTTACGCTGCTGGAGATGTAACTAATGTGACGGAGAAACAGATAGTAGTGGCCGCTGGCGAAGGGGCCAAAGCCGCACTACAAGTCCACCGCTATCTGCAACGGTTGGTAATATAGTCTAGGTGAGCTGAATAATTGAAGGAATAAGGGACCAGTTTGTGTAAAAGATGAAAAAAGAGCAGCGTAAGTATGGTAAGACATACTGTATTTGTAATGAATGTGGTTTTACCTATTGGCAGAATAGTATTTGTGTCCTTGGTTTTCTGAAGTAGAGGCTGGTTTAATCCTATCTATGTTTATCTTGTATGTCGGGTTAATTGCCATCGGGACACCTCCCGTGGTTATGCTGTAAATTTGGCAGGTTTAAACCTTCTCAACCGTAGGGAATTAGATACTACGGTTAATGAGCTTACTGCCATGGCAAATGCGGCTAGCATTGGGTTAAGGAAGCCGAAATTACCCAGAAGAAACTGTAATCCTTGTGGCGTCCCACTTTGACCGAAAACAAAGTATAGTATTCCGGCGGCTATTGGTATCAGGGAAATGTTATAGGTAAATGCCCAGAAAAGATTTTGCTTGATGGTTCTCAAGGTTTGCTTGCTGAGGGAGATGGAGCTGACCACCCCTCTCAGGTCCCCGCTTATTAGGTTAATATCGGCTGCTTCTATGGCTACATCTGTCCCGGTACCGATGGCGATGCCCACATTAGATTGTGCAAGGGCGGGGGCATCGTTTATCCCGTCACCTACCATAGCTACCATTTTCCCTTTCTCCTGGAGTTTTTTGACTTCTTGAGCCTTATGTTCCGGTAGTACTTCGGCTATGGTACAGTTAATTCCTGTTTCCTTGGCGATAGCTTTAGCAGTGCGCTGATTGTCGCCGGTGAGCATGATTACTTTAAGCCCGAGGCGGTGCAGTTCTCTTACCACTTCTTTTGAGTAAGGCTTTAGGGTGTCAGCTACGCTGATTATCCCTACGGTTCGACCATTAATAACGAGAAACATTGGTGTTTTTCCCTCATTAGAAAGCCTGACGGCATCTTTCTCGAGACCATCTAGGGAGCATCCCTGCTCTTGCATTAGTTTCAGGTTACCCAAAAGTACCGTCTGCCCATTTATCTTAGCTACTATACCCTGACCAGGTATAGCTTTGAATTCAGTAGCATCGGTAAGGACGAGATTCTTTTCCCTAGCGGCATTAACGATAGACTCCCCAAGGGGATGTTCGGAGCCACGCTCTGCCGAGGCTGCTATCATAAGTAATTCATCTTTTTTAGAACCATGGGCGGTTATAATGTCGGTTACAACTGGTTGACCAAGGGTGAGGGTGCCAGTTTTATCAAGGATAATAACATTTATCTTGTAGGCGGTCTCCAGAGCCTCACCACTGCGGATAAGGACGCCGTTCTCGGCCCCTTTGCCCGTGCCTACTATAACGGCAGTAGGGGTTGCTAGCCCGAGGGCACAAGGACAGGCGATAATAAGTACAGCGACGAAATTGAGTAGGGCAAAGGTTAATGAGGGAGGGGGGCCCAAAAATAACCATAGGATTAAGGTAATAGTGGCAACGGTAATAACAGCTGGTACAAAGTAGGCTGAGATAATATCGGCTAGCCTCTGTATAGGAGCCTTACTCCCTTGGGCTTCCTCTACCAGTTTGATAATTTGGGCGAGTGTAGTGTCTTTACCAACCTTGGTCGCTTTGACGCGAAAGCTACCAGTCTTGTTAATGGTGGCACCAATAACCTCGTCACCAATCCCTTTCTCTACAGGCATGCTCTCACCGGTAACCATGGACTCGTCGATACTGGAATAGCCATCTTGGATGGTTCCATCCACCGGCACCCTTTCTCCTGGCCGCACAATAATGATGTCTCCCAACACCACTTCCTCCACCGGTATATCAAATTCTTGATTCTGACGCACAACCCTAGCGGTCTTTGGCTGTATGCCGATAAGCTTCTTGATAGCTTCTGACGTCTTACCCTTAGCCCTAGCTTCAAGGAAACGCCCCAACAGAATAAGAGTAATAATGATCGCTGCTGTATCAAAATAGACACTGGCTTCTCGGCCACCAGTAATAAAGAATTCCGGAGATAGAATAGCTGCTACGCTGTAGAAATACGCCGCGGATGTCCCTAGGGCGATGAGGGTATTCATGTTAGCTCTTCTGTGTTTTAATGCGCCCCAACTGCCACGGTAAAACTGCCAGCCTGCCCAAAATTGAACCGGCGTGGCCAGTGCCCAGAGAAGGTAGTGATTACCTAGAAATAAAGGTATCCACCCTCCGGAGAATTCAGAAAGGGCGATAAGGAGCATAAATAGACCAATGGTACCGGTAAAGAGCACCTTATTCCTCAGGATACGTAGCTCGCGACGATTGCTTGACATTAACAAATCAGGGTTGGTGATGTCCTCAACTTGGATACTATATCCATTTCTTTCTACGGCTCGCCTGAAGTCGGCCGTTGTGGCTTTATTCCTCAAGTATTCGACGGTAGCTTTTTCGCTGGCTAGGTTAACATTCGCCGAGATTACCCCCGGTATTTTTGCTAGGGTATTCTCAATGTTAGCTACGCAGGAGGCACAGGACATGCCACCCACAATGAAGGTTGTTTTTTCTACTGCCACGTCATAGCCCACATCAGAGATGGCATTCATCAGTGTACTGGTATCCACTTGGTTTGGGTCGTATTCAATGGTTACCTTTTCGCTGGCTAAATTAGCATTGGCCTGGGATACCCCTGGCAGCTTGTAAAGCCCTTTTTCAATAGCGGTGACACAGGAAGGGCAGGTCATACCGGTGATGGGAATAGTCGTATGTTTCTTTCTTGGTTTGGTTTCATCAGCCATCGTTTATTAGCCTCTTCAGACTAGGTTTTATCTTACAACTGGTAACGGTTTGTTCCCATGTTTGGATCAGCGGGATTCTATTTTTCTTTATTCAATAGTTTCTGCCTTACAATTGAGCACTGGCTCTTGGTCAAAATACAGATGTCGTCCTTATCGCCTATATCTATCTGCTCATGAGTTGTTTTAAAAACGGACAGTACGAGCCCTCTGCTCCCAGATTGATAACCTTCATTTTTCCCCTCCTTAGGTACTTAAAGTATGATTGCTTGAATGAATCAATGGTTTTCCTGTATTTGGTCTTCTCGTTGACTAATATCACAGACGATTCCCGTAGGGCAACTATCGCATTCAAGTTGCAGTGTTGTGTGAGTTATTTTGAAGTACTTGGCTAGGTTCCGATTTACTGTCTCCACTATTTCAGCACTTTTGCTAACTGTCTGGTCTTCAATGATTAGGTGAGCACTCAGGGCATGAATACTTGAGGTAATAGTCCAGATGTGAATATCGTGTACTTCCTCAACACCGGTAATATTTTTTATGCTCTCTATTACTTGGTTAATATGGATATGACGGGGGACGGCTTCAAGGAGAATATCTGTTGATTCTCGGACCAGTCGTACTGCTCCCCAGAGTATGATGATACCGATGAAAACGGCAATAATAGGGTCGCTTATATACCAGCCAGTGACCGTAATGATTATGCCAGCAACAATCACGCCCACTGAAGATATGGTATCACCGATAATATGCCAAAAGACGGCTTTTATATTTAAGTTCTCGCGGCTGGATCGCCTGAGTAGTAGTATTCCAATAAGATTGGCTATCAGACCTATGCCAGCCATCAGCAGCATCAATGGGGTCTGGATAAGAGGCGGGTCTAAGAAGCGCTGATAGGCCTCATAGAAAATCCAGATGGCAAGTAAAACCAGGATACTGCCATTAGCCAGAGCCGCCATGATTTCGGTACGATGATAACCATAGGTTTTGGTGGGGGTTGCTGGCCTTCTGGCTATGGCCATAGCAAACAGGGCTAGCCCTAAAGCTAGGGCGTCAACGAGCATATGCACAGCATCACCGAGTAGTGCCAGGCTGTTACTTAGGATGCCACCGATGACCTCAGCTGCCACGACTACCATTACGACGACAAGGGCAATCTTCAATGGCCGACTGCTTACCGAAGTTAGGTGGTTGGCTTTGCTGTGTTGATCATTCATTTGTCTCACTAATGATAAGTTTTCTTGAGATCCTAGGTTTCTATCGCCGATTTTATAGGATTTTGGTATCATATACAAATGTGATTTTTAGATTGAACTGAGAATTGACCGTGGTATATTCAAAAGAGCATGATGACAATCACCTTTATTTTGGCATTATGAATAAATAAAGTGTTGATAACAAAATTTTCTGGAAGCGAATTTGTGGAAGAGGTCTTCGTTTTGATCGATCAGCTTAGAAAGAAGCATAAGTTACCGGCGATAAGGTTCCCAACTGCGGAGAGAATTACCGACGACACCGGCGCATTTTTAAACTTGGGTAGAGTTGGTGATGATTTTCAATAAATAAGTTGATTTGTGGCTGGGTATTGTGCCAAGTTGCATGTTTGAGTAGTTTCTGTGGTATTATTAGGGTGGGTTAGGCTCTGGAAGTTATCCCCTCTCTTTTAAGTTTAACAGGCAGATTAGGAATATGACTAGGTAGGAGCCGATATGAGACGGGTATATCTGGACAATATTTCAGCTACACCTTTTAGCCTCGAGGTACGTGAGGCTATGTTGCCTTATTTGGGAGAGGCTTTTGGTAATCCATCTTGTGTTCATGATTGGGGAGATACGGCACGAGAAGCTTTAGACACTGCTCGGGATCAGGTTGCTCGGCTTATAGGCAGCAAGACTGAAGAGATAATTTTCACTGGGAATGGTACGGAAAGCAATAATTTTGCCATTAAGGGACTGGCGTTGGCACACCAAACTAAGGGTAAACATGTAGTTGTTTCCGCCATTGAGCATTTCTCAGTGCTTCACTCAGCAAGAACCTTAGAGAAGTGGGGTTTTGATCTGACTCTGGTTCCCGTAGACAAGTATGGTGTAGTTGACCCTGATGATGTGCGGCGAAGTATACGTAAAGATACCATACTGGTGTCTATTATGCATGCTAATGGTGAAGTAGGTACTATAGAGCCGATACCGGAGATTTCTAAAATAACTAGGGAGAGAGGTGTGTCTTTCCATACTGATGCCATAGCTACGGTGGGAACTATTCCAGTTGATGTAAATGATTTAGGAGTGGACGCTTTGAGTTTGGCGGGAAATCAATTCTATGGGCCAAAGGGAACAGGAGCTCTCTGGGTGCGGAAGGGAGTACGTATCTTGCCTCTCCTTGATGGTGGTGTTCAGGAGGGTGGTCGGCGAGCTGGTACGGAGGACATTGCGTCTATTGTGGGGATGGGAAAGGCGGCAGAACTGGCTAGGGACAACATGGTGACTCGGATTGAGCATGTCACTCAACTTCGTGACCGATTACTGGTGGAATTACCAGCTAAGATTGACCACACAGTTGTTACCGGTCATCCCCGAAATCGCATTCCCGGAAACTCCAGCTTTTGCATTGAATTTATCGAGGGTGAAGCTATGCTTATGTGGTTAAATAGCCAGGGGGTGGCGGTCACTAGTGGATCAGCATGTACCTCAAGAGCACTAAAAGCTTCGCACGTACTTATTGCAATGGGACTACCTCACGCATTAGCCCAGAGTTCCTTGCTTTTAAGCGGTGGTATAAATAATACTTCTGAAGATATTGACTATGTTATTGAGGTGTTACCGCCTATTGTGGATAGATTACGGCAGATGTCACCGCTTTATTCTAAATTTGTTAAAACAAGTAAAGGAGATAATAAAAATGCCGGTCTATAGTGACAAGGTAATGGAACATTTCATGCATCCCTTAAATGTGGGGGAGATTGAGAATGCGGATGGTATTGGGGAGGAGGGTAATCCTATATGCGGGGATATGATGACCTTCTATATTAAGGTTAAGGATAACCGTCTGTCTGATATTAAGTTCAAAACTTTTGGCTGCGGAGCTGCTATTGCTGTTTCTAGTATGGTGAGCGAGATGGCTATGGGTAAGACGCTA